>JBOHAK010000344.1:0-3110 GCA_050697795.1 Gaiellaceae bacterium | reverse complement strand
AGGTGGCCTTCGCAGGGGGCTCGATTCCGAGCAGCTTCTCGATCGCGAGCACGAAGACGAGCTCGTTCTGCTGGAAGGAGAGGTAGTCGATCCGCTCCGGGTACGTGATCGCCTTCCACCACGTCTTGTGCTCCATGTTCTTCTCGAAGCCGGTGTGCAGGTACCCGACTACGGCACGGAGGCCGACGACCCGCTCGCCGTTGAGCTCGACGACCAGCCGGAGGACCCCATGGGTCGAGGGGTGGTTCGGCCCGAAGTTCACCTCGAGGATGTCGCCCTCCTCGCGCAGCGCGGGGTCGACCTGGAGGATCGACGGGATCGGGGACGGGATCCGGGTGCCCTCGTAGATCGCGCTTCTCGGCTCGGCGACGGCCACGAGCGCCTACTCCTCGTCCGAGAACCGCACCGGCTCGCCGCCGAGCGGGTAGTCCTTGCGCAGCGGATGGCCCTCCCAGTCGTCCTCCATCAGAAGCCGGACGAGGTTCGGGTGGCCGTCGACGGCGATGCCCATCATGTCCCAGGCCTCGCGCTCGTGCCAGTCGGCGGTCGGCCAGACGGAGACGACGCTCGGCACGGGCTCCCCGTCGTCGCACCAGACCTGGAGACGAAGGCGCGGCGCCTCGCGGGCGCCCGACTCGACCCGCAGCAGGTGGTAGGAGACCGAGAACCGCTTCGGCTTCGGCGCGGGCTGCGCCTGGAGGCCCCAGGATCCCGGGCTGTTGATGTCGCGCCCGCGCCCGTCGCCCCAGTATCCCGCGACGCGCGGCCGCTCCCAGCCGAGGTAGTCGGCGGCCGAGATGTCGGAGAGGAAGTTGAACCCGCCCTCGTCCCGCACGTGCAGCGCGGCGGCGAGCAGGCGCTCGCGTGCGACGACGACCGTGGTCTCGCCGCGGTCCTCGCGTTCCTCGACGAAGCCGGGTACCGACCCCCAGCTCATTGGCCGGCCTCCGGGCAATGAGCGTGTGGAGGGTGTGGGGTACGTGGGGGAAACATGGTTTCCCCCACGGGAGCGAGCCGGACGCGAGCGACGGTCACTGGGCGACCCCGCGGACCTCGTAGGCTGGCGGGACACCCGCGAGGATCTTCTCCTGGAGCCGGACGATGCCCTCGAGCAGCGCCTCCGGCCGGGGCGGGCAGCCCGGCACGTGCACGTCGACGGGGACGATCTTGTCGACGCCCTGGAGGATCGCGTAGTTCGCGAACATCCCTCCTGAGCTCGCACAGGCACCCATGGCGATCACCCACTTGGGCGCGAGCATTTGGTCGTAGATCTGCCGGAGAGGCGAGGCCATCTTGTGCGCGACGCGGCCGGAGACGATGAGGAGATCAGCCTGTCGCGGCGAGGAGCGGAAGACCTCGGCGCCGAAGCGGGCGACGTCATAGCGGGAGGAGACGATCGCGATCATTTCCATCGCGCAGCAGGCGAGCCCGAAGGTGTCGGGCCAGATCGAGTGACCCTGCGCCCAGGCGACCGCCTTCTCCACGGTCGTGAGCATGAGCCGGTCCTCGAGCTCGTCGGCCCCCAGCTCACGCTCGAAGACGCTCGGCCCCTTGCCCTTCATGAGCGTGCGCTCCGACTGGAGTCCGTAGTCGGCCAGGCGCTTCTTCCTCACCGCCACTCCAGGGCACCCCGCTTCCAGACGTAGACGTAGGCGATCACGAGAATCCCGATGAAGAAGCCGAACTCGGCGAGGGCGAAGGGGCCCACCGCGTCGAGGACGACCGCCACCGGGTAGAGGAAGACGATCTCGATGTCGAAGACGATGAAGAGCATCGCCGTCAGGTAGAAGCTCACCGTGAAGCGCTGCTGCTGGGGCGGCCCGGTCGAGACACCCGACTCGAAGGGCATGCGCTGCGCGCGCGGCGGCGGCCCGGTGCGCCGGGTCGAGAGCACGAACGAGAAGACGAGCATCGAGAGGGGGATCGCCGCCGCGAAGAGCGCGTAGACGAGGAACGGGAACCAGTCGTCGAGCGCGGCGAGCAGAACCCCCTGCACACCGGCATCCTAGCGCTCACAAGCCCTCCGCGCCGACGGATGCAATTGCGCTTGGAGACAGGCGCAGAGCCGCACTGCGATGTGTCACAAAGTCGCGCTGTTCGTGCCCGCGAAGGCCGCTGCTACACTCAGATTCGATGGTCACCGTCACCGAGAGCGCCGCCGCCAAGATCAGGGAGCTCATGGAGCAGGAGCCCGAGGGCGACGTCAGCGTTCTCAGGATCGCGGTCCAGGGCGGGGGCTGCTCCGGCTTCCAGTACGCGCTCGGGTTCGACCGCGGCCCGCAGGACGGGGACAACGAGGTCGAGATGCACGGCGTCCGCGTCGTCGTCGACCCGCACAGCGCGCCGTACATCACGGGAGCCGAGATCGACTACGTCGACGCGCTCATGGGCGCGGGCTTCGCGATCAACAACCCGAACGTGACGGCCGCCTGCGGCTGCGGCTCTTCCTTCCAGGCGAAGGACGAGGTCGAGGGCGAGCCGGCCGCCGCCCACGCCGGCGGTTGCGGCTCCGGCTGCAGCCACTAGCCACGCAGGTTTTTCGCGTCTCCTGGGTAACCTAGTGCGCGCGTGAGCGAGCACCACGTCGTCGACATCACGATCATCGGCGCGGGCCCCGTGGGCCTCGCCGCCGCCTACTACGCGGGCCATCGCGACGCCTCCGTCCGCATCGTCGAGAGCCTCGGCCAGCTCGGCGGGCAGGTGGCGGCCGTGTACCCGGAGAAGCACGTCTACGACGTCGCGGGGCACCCCAAGATCCAGGGCCAGGCACTCGTCGACCTGTGCGTCGAGCAGGGCCTCCAGTTCGGCGCGGACGTCCACCTCGACCAGGAGGTGAAGGGTCTCGAGCGCGTGGGCGTGAACGGCGAGGAGATCCTCCTCCTGACGACGCACGAGGGCGAGTCGTTCCCGTGCCGCGCGCTCATCGTGACGGCCGGCCACGGCGCCTTCGAGCCGCGCAAGCTCGAGGTCGACGGCATCGACGAGTGGGAGGGCCACGGCCTCCATTACTTCGTCAAGCGCAAGGAGAGCTTCCGCGACAAGACCTGCGTGATCGTCGGCGGCGGCGACTCCGCGCTCGACTGGACGCTCGGCCTCCAGGACACGGCGCG
>JBOHAK010000343.1:0-10821 GCA_050697795.1 Gaiellaceae bacterium | reverse complement strand
GTCCCAGCCCGTCGCCGAGCGGAGCTCCTGCACGTGCTCGAGGAACTCGCCGACGGTCGGGTGGTAGCGGTCGGCGACCGTCTCCACGAGCGGCAGGACGCTGCGCCGCCGCAGGGCCGTCCGCACGGCGAGCCCGGGGAAGGAGGTCGGCGCGCAGTGGCCGTCGCTCTCGGAGCGCATGCGCCGCTGGCGGATCGCGGCCGCACGCACGCGCCAGACGGCCGCCGGATCCGGGTCCGTTCCGAACACGGCGATCTCGGCCGGTTCGAGGCCCCCTTTCCGGAGGGTCGCATGGGCCACGAAGCCGGCGAGGCCGCCGCCCACGATTGCGCACGGTCCCGTCACGGACCTGTCACGCCCCGGCCCGCGGCTACTTCACCGAGCCCGCGAGCAGGCCCTGCACGAAGTAGCGCTGGAAGGCGAAGAAGACGAGGAGCGGGATCGCGAGCGAGACGAACGAGGCCGGAGCGATCAGCTCGAGGTTCGCGCCGAACTGCCGGAGCTGGGAGAAGATCGCGACGGTGATCGGCTGCGTCTCGCGGCCGAACGTCAGCGCGACGAGCAGGTCGTTCCACGCCCAGAGGAACTGGAAGATGGCGAGCGACGCGATGGCCGGGAGCCCGAGCGGCAGGATGAGACGCAGGAAGATGCGGATCTCGGACGCCCCGTCGATGCGGGCCGCCTCGAGCAGCTCCCTGGGTATCCCGATGAAGAAGTTCCGGAGGAGGAAGATGGCGAACGGCAGGCCGAACGCCGTGTGGAAGAGGATGATCCCCCAGATCGTGTCCGAGATCCGGAACGTGTTGTAGAGCGAGAACATCGGGATCAGCGCCATCTGGAGCGGGACGACGAGCATCGCGATCACGACGATGAAGAGCCAGTCCCGGCCGGGGAACTCGAGCCACGCGAACGCGTAGCCGGCGAGCGCCGCAACGAAGATCGGCAGCGCCGTGGCCCCGATTGCGATCCAGAGCGTCGTCCACAGTGACGAGGTGATCGCGGTGTTGTCGAGCAGGTCGCGGTAGTTCGCGATCGTCAGCCGGCTCGGCTCGGAGAAGACGGTCCACCAGCCGTTCGAGTTGAGGTCGGCCGGGTCCATCAGCGAGATGACGAAGAGACCGATCGTCGGGACGAGCCAGAACAGCGCGATGACGACGAGCAGGATCTGGATCGGCGTCTTCGCGAGGATCCGGAGGATCCGTGCCGACATGCTCTCCTCGATGACGGGGGCGGGACGCGCCTCGGCGGCGGCGGCACTCGTCATCAGGCCTCCCTTCTGAAACGTCGGACGTTGAGCAGCAGAATCGGGATCACGAGCAGGAAGAGAAAGACCGCGATGGCCGAGCCGAACCCGTAGTTGCTGGCCGCGGTGAACGACTCGCGCCACATCTCGAGCGCGATCACGGTGCCGTCGTCCTGCACGGAACCGGGCGCGACCGAGAGCACGATGTCGAAGACCTTGAGGACGTTGATCAGCATCGTGATTAAGACCACCGTCAGGACGGGCGCCAGCAAGGGCACCGTGACCCGGCGGAACACCTGCCACTCGGTGCCCCCGTCCGTGCGTGCCGCCTCGAGCACCTCGCGGGGGATCGCGGCGAGCCCGGCTGCGATGACGACCATTGAGAAGCCGGCCCAGATCCAGATGTAGGCGATGATCATCGAGAGCGTGATGAGGCGCTCGCCGAGCCAGGAGACGCCTTCGAAGCCCGCAGCGAACGTGTCGGCGCCGATGGCGACCCGGTACTCCCCGGCCTCGACGTCCTCGAAGACGAAGCTCCCGTCGGCCTCCGTGGTCGTGGACGCCACCTGCCCGCCGTCGGCGTCGCGCAGCTCGACCGTCACGCCGGGAAGCCCCACCTCCTCGGACTCGACCTCTCCCGGCGTCCCGCCGCCCGGCTTGAAGTCCCGCCAGACGACTCCCGTGATGCCGCCCTGGAGCGGTTCCGGCGCGACCGCCTGCTGGGCGTCGGCCGGTACCTCCTCGCCCCGGATCCCGGTCAGGCCGAGCAGGGCGGTGTCGCCGGGGCCGATCGCCTCGGTGAGCGTGAGACCGCCTTGCGGCGTACCCTCGATGGCTTCGGTCGACGGCTGGGCCTGGGAGAGCACCCCGGCCGGGGAGAAGGTGTCCTTGACGCTCGCGATGACCGCGTTCACCGCGCCCCGGTCGGGGTCCTGCTGGTACATCGCGGCGCGCCAGATGACGCCCGCCGCGAAAAGCGAGATCGCCATGGGCATGAACACGACGGTCTTGAAGGCGACCGACCAGCTCACCCGCTCCGTCATGACGGCGAAGATGAGCCCGATCGCCGTCACGAGGGCGGGCACGACGCCCACCCAGATCGCGTTGTTCTTGATCGCGGTGACCGTGTTCGGGTCGCTGAAGAGCTTCGAGTAGTTGTCGAACCACACGAAGCCGTCGAACTGGGCGCCCTCGTCGTCGAAGAAGCTGCGGATGACCGTCCGGATCGCCGGGTAGACGACCCACAGGACGAGGAAGAAGGCCGCCGGCAGGAGGAACCCGAGCGCGACCGCGTACCGCCGCCACGCCCCGGCTTCGGACTCCGGCGGAGCCCCCGCGACCGGGGGCTCCGCCGTGATGCTCTGGCCGCTCAAGGCCCTTACTCGAAGGCCTGGGCGGCGGCGGTCTCCATCTGCTGGGTGATGCCGTCCACGTCGTCCGGGTTACGGAGGAAGTCCTGGAACAGCTTGAAGAGGCCCTGTCCGACCGTGCCTCCGAACGCAGCGGGCTGCAGGTCGGAGAGGTCGAAGCGGAACACCTCGGTCTCGGCGAGCGTCCCGGCCGTCGTCTGCGTGATCTCGTCCGGGTACACGCTCGTGTCGATGTTTCGGTTCAGGGTGGCGAAGCCGCCCTCCGCAGCCCAGATCTCCGCGGCCTCCGGCGTCGTCAGGTAGGTGACGAGCGCCTGGGCCGCCGGGCTGTCCTTGAACATGACGACGGTGTCGCCGCCGCCGACGACCACGTTGCCGGACTCGCCGATGGCCGGGAACGGGAAGACGTCGAAGCCCTCGCCCGCCACCGCCTCGGTCGAGTCGGTGATGACGCCGGCGACGAAGTCGCCCTCCAGCACCTGCGCCGCCGCCGGCGGATCGGCGAAGACCTGCGTCACCGAGGTCGGGAAGTCGGTCTGGAGCGCGCCCGAGGCGCCGCCGGCGATGTTCTGGGCGTCGCCGACGATCTTCGCCATCTCGGTTAGCGCGTCCTTCACGGACTGGTCCGTCCAGGGGATCTCGTGCGCGGCGAGCTGGTCGTACATGTCCGGCCCGGCCGTGCGGAGGTAGATGTTCTCGAACAGGTCGGTGAGCGTCCACCCGTCGGCGCCGCCGATCGAGTAGGCCGGCACGCCCGAGGCGGACAGCGTTGCGGCGCTCTCGAGGAAGGCCTCCCACTCGTCGGCGGGCTCCACGCCCGCGTCCGAGAAGGTCTGGACGTTGTACCAGACGAGCGACTTGTTGGCGGCCTTGAAGAGGAAGCCGTAGAGCGTCCCGTCCACAGTGCCGAGGTCGATGACGTCCTGTCCGAAGTTCTCCTCGATGTCGCCCGCGGCGAAGTCGATCGGCTGGAGCGCGCCCTGCCCGGCGAAGTCGCTCATGAGGCCGGGCTGGGGGAGCACCGCGATGTCCGGCGGGTTGCCGCCCTCGACCGCGGTCGAGAGCTGCGTCGGAAGCTGGTCGCCCGCGGAGGTGTAGTTGACGGTCACGTCCGGGTTCGCCTCGGTGAAGCCGTCGAGCACCGCCTGGAACGCCGCCTGCTCGGGGCCGGTCCAGACGGCCATGACGGCGATCGTCCCCGAGGCGCCCCCGCCGTCGCCGGTGGCGGCCCCGGTGTCGCCGGCCTCGCCGCCGTCCTCGTCGTCGTCGCCTCCGCAACCCGCGACCACCGCGGGCACGAGGAGGAGCAGCAGGCCTAGAAGCAGTAGCAGACGGCGGCTCATCGGTCTCCCTTCGTCGGTGTTTCGTCCTCGTAGATCCCCGTACCCGTCTCGGGATCGAAGAAGTGCAGCGCGCGGGTGTCGACGACCACGTCGGCGCTCTCGCCCTCCTTGATCTGCGAGCGTGCCCCGAAGCGACCGACCATGGTCGTCTCGCTCACGCCCGCCTCCTGCTGGGCGGCGCGCTCGTCGCCGGCGTCCTGCGCGAGCTCGCGCACGTCGTCGGTGAGCGCCGGCCGCGCGTCGACGGTGAAGTGCACCATGATCTCAGCGCCGAGCGCCTCGCGAAGCTCGACCTTGCCGCGGAGGCGGCGGTCGTCCGGCACGTCGGACGCGAGCGCCGCGTCCTCGAGGTCCTCCGGGCGGATGCCGAGGATGACGCTGCGCCCCTCGAAGGCCTTGAGCGCCGGCCGCGCGGACAGCGTCTCGTCGCCGAGCGCGATCCGCTGAGCGCCGAGCTCCGCGCTCAACCCGCCGTTCGCCCGCTCGAGCGACGCCTCGACCATGTTCATGGCGGGGCTGCCGATGAACCCGCCCACGAAGAGGTTCACGGGGCGGTCGTACAGCTCCTGCGGGTGGGCGACCTGCTGGAGCTCGCCCTTCCGCATGACGGCGACGCGGTCGCCCATCGTCATCGCCTCGACCTGGTCGTGCGTGACGTAGATCGTCGTCACCCCGAGGTCGTCCTGGAGGCGGGCGATCTCGGCCCGCATCTGGACGCGCAGCTTCGCGTCGAGGTTCGAGAGGGGCTCGTCCATGAGGAACGCCTGCGGCTGCCGCACGATCGCGCGCCCCATCGCCACGCGCTGCCGCTGCCCGCCCGAGAGCGCCCGCGGCTTCCGCTTGAGGAACGGCTCCAGCCCGAGGATCTTCGCGGCCTCGGTCACCCGCTTCGCGATCTCGGCCTTCTTCTCGCGCCGCAGCTTGAGGCCGAACGCGATGTTGTCGTAGACGGACAGGTGGGGATAGAGCGCGTAGCTCTGGAAGACCATGGCGATGTCGCGGTCGCGCGGCGGTACGCGGTTCACGACGCGCTCGCCGATCCGCACCACGCCTTCCGAGATGTCCTCGAGGCCGGCGACCATGCGGAGGGCCGTCGTCTTCCCGCAGCCCGACGGGCCGACGAGAACCATGAACTCCCCGTCGTCGATCTCGATGCCGAAGTCCGAAACGGCTCTCGTGCCGTCCGGGTAGACCTTGCTCACCCGATCGAACGTGACTCCGGCCAGTGGGACGCCCCTTCTTCCTTCTGTACCTCGGGTCGAGCGCGAGCTTACCAGTTGATCACAAAGGCCCGCGAAGGCGCGGAGACTAGACTCAAGCCGCGATGGAGACGCGAACGATCGTCGTCCTCGAGGGGGATGACACGGGGCAGGAGCTCCTCGAGGAGGCGCTCCGTGTCCTGTCCCCCGACGTGACCGGGCTCGACCTCGAGCTCCCGCGTTTCGACCTCTCGCTCGACTCGCGCCGGGCGACCGGCAACGAGGTCGTCCACGAGGCGGCGCGGGCGGTGCGCGAGCACGGGCTGGGCCTCAAGGCCGCCACGATCACGCCCGAGGGGGCCGGCGACGTCGGGAGCCCGAACCGGATCCTGCGCGAGGAGATCGGCGGCCACGTCATCGTGCGCACCGGCCGACGCATCCCGGGCGTCGTGCCCGTCGGCGGCGCCCACTTCCCCATCTCCGTCGTCCGCATGGCGGTGGGCGACGCCTACGGCGCGAAGGAGTGGCGCGAGGGCGAGGGCGAGGACGAGGCCGCCTTCCGCACAGAGCGCATCGAACGGCGGATCTGCCGGGCGGTCGCCGAGTTCTCGTTCCGGCACGCGCAGCGGACGAAGGCCAAGGTCTTCGGCGGCCCCAAGTACACGGTCTCCCCGACCTACGAGGGCATGCTGAAGGAGGAGATGGACGCCGCCGCGGAGCGGCATCCGGAGGTGGAGTACGAGCCGCAGCTCATCGACGCGACCTTCGCGCTCCTGATCGCCTCCGCCGGCGAGGCGCTCGTCATACCGGCGCTCAACCGCGACGGCGACATCCTCTCCGACCTCGTGCTCCCGCTGTTCGGCTCGATTGCCGGCTCGGAGTCGCTGCTCGTGGCCTTCAACGACGACTACACGCCGCGGGCGCTCATGGCGGAGGCCGCACACGGCACCGCGCCTGCTCTCAAGGGCAAGAACCTCGCCAACCCGATGGCGATGATCCTGGCCGCCGCGGCGCTGCTCTCGCACATCGACGACGACGAGGCGCGCACCGCGGGGCGCGCCGTCCGCGAGGCCTGCCTCGAGGCCGTCTCCTCGGGCACCAGGACGGCCGATCTGAACGGACACGCCTCCACGACGGAGTTCACGGACGAGGTCATCGCGCGCATCCGCTCGAAGCTGGAGGTCTGGTCGGCGCTCGGGGACGTTTGAGGGCGCTCGGCGCGTACCTGCGGAGCCTCGACCCGAGGCTCCCGCGATCGGTCTGGATCCTCAACTTCGGCGGCCTCGCCAACGCCGTCGGCAACGGGCTCGCGTTCCCGTTCCTCGTCATCTACCTGCACAACGTGCGCGGGTTCTCGCTCGCCACCGCCGGCCTCGTCCTCGCGACGACCGGCGCCGTCAGCCTGCTCTGCGGGCCCGCCGTCGGCGTGGTCGTCGACCGGATCGGCGGGCGGGCGACCCTCGCCGGCGCGCTCGTGCTCCTCGCCGTGGGCTTCGGGAGCTACCCGCTCATCCACAAGCCGTGGCACGCGTTCCTCGCGAGCGCGGTCGCGGGCGTCGGCAACGCCGGCTTCTGGCCGAGCCAGTCCGCCCTGATCGCGGGCCTGACGCCGCAGAGCCGGCGGCACGGGGCCTTCGCACTCCAGCGCGTGACCCGAAACCTCGGGATCGGCCTCGGGGGCGTCGCCGGCGGGCTCATCGCCACGACGGCGAACCCGACGAGCTTCACGGTGCTCTTCCTGCTCGACGCGGCCACGTTCCTCGTCTTCGTCGCCATGCTGCCGCTCGTCCCCGAGCCGGCGCTGCCCGAGGCGGATGGCGACGGGGTCGTCCCCGCGCGCTACCGCGACGTGCTCCGCAATCGCGTCTTCCTCGGGATCGTCGTCCTGAACGTGCTCTTCGTCACCGCGGGCTACGCGCAGTTCGAGCTCCTGCCCGTGTTTGCCAAGAACGAGGCGGGCGTGACGGAGGCGGGGATCGGCGTCATCTTCTTCGTCAACACGCTGGTCATCGTCCTGGCGCAGTTCCCGGTGTCGAAGGCGCTCGAGGGGCGCCGGCGGATGCCCGCCCTCGCGACGATGACGGGGCTCTGGGCGCTCGCCTGGCTCGTGGTTTTCATGGGCGGGCACTGGCTGGAGGCGGTGAGCGCCGCCGTGGCCTTCGGGGTGGCGGCCGTCGTCTTCGGCCTCGGCGAGTGCTTCCAGGGGCCGGTGCAGGGGGCGCTCGTCGCCGACCTCGCGCCGCCGCGGCTGCGCGGCCGCTACATGGCCGTCTCGACGATCTCCTGGGACATCGGCTTCATCATCGGCCCCGCCGTCGGCGGCTTCATCCTCGGCGCGGAGCCCCTCGCCCTCTGGCCGCTGGCGGCCGTCGTGTGCCTCGCCGCGGGCGCCGGCGCGCTCGCCCTCGACCGGAGCCTCCCCGGCCACCTGCGGCTCACGCCGGCGTAGGGCTCTTTCCGCGCCGTCTACCCGACGAGCCGGTAGAAGCGGAAGATCTCGTGCTCGATCGGGAGCACCTCGACGTCCGCGAACCCGGCCTCGGTCGCGTAGCGGCGCAGCGTGTCGGTGCGCATGACGGTGCCCGTCCCGGCCGAGGGCGTGTCCGCGAGCCCGACCGGCAGGCAGCAGAGGACGCTGTACGTGTACATGAGGCGCTCGACCTCGTCGCCCGGCGCCGTGAAGACGTCGGCGACGCGCTCGTCCATGACGACGACGGCTCCGTCCTCGGCGACGAGGCCGCGGAGCGCGCGCAGCACCTCGACCGGCTGGGACATGTCGTGGATCGCCTCGAACACCGTGACGAGCTCGTAGGAACCGGCGAGCTCGGCGTCGCCGGCGTCGCGCAGCTGGAAGGCGACGCGGTCCTCCACCCCGGTCCCGGCCAGGTTCGCCCTGGCGAGCTCGACGGACGACTCGTCGAGATCGTAGCCGTCGACCGTGACCTTCGGGTAGGCGCGCGCGACCGCGATGGTCGACCAGCCGGCCCCGCAGGCGACGTCGGCCACGCGGGCGGGCGGGTCGGCGAGCAGGCGCTCGTGGACATCCGGGATGGCGGGCAGCCACTCGGAGCCGAGCAGGTTGGCGAAGAGCGGCCGGTTGGCGTCTCCCTGAGCCTCGCGGCCGAGCTCCCCGTAGGCCTCCCAGGGGACGCCGCCGCCGGTGCGGAAGGCTTCCTCGACGGCCGGGAGCACGCTCGCGAACGAGATGCCGAAGCGCGCCATCGGGGTGACGTGCGCGAGCGAGTCGCGGTCGATCAGCACCTCGGCGTGTCCGGGCGGCAGCCGGTAGCGGCGCTCCTCGGGCGCGGCGGCGCCGTCGACTTCCAGGATCCCGGCGACCGCCTGCTGCTCGAGCCATTCGCGCGCGTAGCGCTCGTGGGTGCTCGTCGCGGCGGCGAGCTCGGCGGACGTCGCCCCGCCGTGCTCCCGCAGGGCCCGGTAGAGGCCAAGGCGGTCGCCCAGGTGCACGGTCATGATCTCGTAGGCTCCGAGCGCCGCGCCGAAGAGGCGCTCGGCGAGCGCGTCCCTGGCGGCGACGTCGGTGTCCGTGGCCACGTCTGTCAGCGCTGGTCGAGCGGGGGATTCTGGACGTTGTGCTCCGTCGCGTACTCGTTCGCGAGCTCGTTCACGACGTCCATGCCCTCCCCGTAGGCGTAGTTGATCTTCACGAACGGATCCCACTTCTCCGGAAGCGCGTCCTCCGGGAAGATCGCCTCGACGGGGCACTCCGGCTCGCAGGCGCCGCAGTCGATGCACTCCTCAGGATCGATGACCAGCATGCGGTCGGCAACATGGATGCAGTCGACCGGACAGACGTCCACGCAGGACAGGTCTTTGATGTCGATACAGGGCTCGGCGATGATGTACGTCACGGGTCCGAGTCTACGCGACGAGCTCTTCGACCAGCTGCGCAGCCCGCTCTGCAAGCGCCGACCGCGCCACGACGCGGTCCAGCCCGGCTGCCTGCGCCGCTCGCAGCCCGGCCGTGTCCTTGTGGTTCGTGTAGCCGAGGATCGGGACGTCGGGGTACGCCTCCGCGACGTCGTACGGATCGACGCGCGCCACGTCGGCGATCACGAGGTCCGGGGGCTCGACGCTGTCCGTCGTGGTCAGCTTGTGGTTGGCCGCGAGAAGCGCGTCGAGCTTGCCTCGAAAGAACAGGTCGACCCCAGCGAGCAGGATCGTGGCCACCGCGTGAGCGTACCACTGTCCCGGGAGCGCTCAAAGCCTCTGCTAGCGTCCGGCCGATGCCGGTCGGCCAGCTTCAGACGGTCGCGAGGGCCGAGGACGTGCCGCCCGGGAGCGCCCGGGTCGTCCAGGCGGGCGAGCGGGAGCTCGCGCTCTTCAACTGCGACGGCTCGTTCTACGCGACGCAGAGCGAGTGCCTCCACCTGAAGGGCCCGCTCGGACACGGCCGGCTGGAGGGCTGCGTCCTGTCCTGCCCTTGGCACGGCTGGCAGTACGACGTCCGCACGGGCGAGAACGAGTTCGACCGGGCGCTCGTCCTCGAGACGTTCGAGGTCGTCGTCGACGATGGCGACGTCAAGGTCGCAGTCTGAGCCGCGGCTCGCGCGCGGCCTCGAGTTGATCCGCAGCGGCGAGCACTTCGCCGCGCACGAGGTCCTCGAGGAGGCCTGGCGCGCCGCCGACCCGGCCGAGCGGGACTTCTACCAGGGCCTCGTCCACGTCGCGGTCGCGTGGTACCAGGCCGGCCGCGGAAACCCCGTGGGCTGCGAGCGCCAGCTCGAGAAGGCGGCGCGGCGGCTCGCGCCCTACGCGCCCGCGCACCGGGGACTCGACGTCGCGGCGCTCCTCGAGTCGGTCGAGGCCGCGCGCGGCCGCTTCCCCGACCTGCCGCCGCCGGTGCTCCGATCCTCGTAGCACTCGATGCTCAGCCGCCGATCCCGAAGAGCTCGAAGGTGCGGTTCACGGCGACGTTCAGCCACCAGAAGCGGTCGAAGAAGAGCAGGAGCCCGAGCGCGACGAGCATGGCTCCCGCCACGACGCGCAGCACCTGGTAGCGGTCGCGGAGCCAGCGGAAGGCTCCCATGGCGCGGTCGAAGCCGACCCCGACCGCCAGGAACGGCAGCGCGAGGCCGGCCGAGTAGACGAGGAGGAGGAGCGTGCCCTGCGCGACCGTCTGGCCCTCGCTCGCCAGCGCGAGGATGCCGGCGAGCACGGGCCCGATGCACGGGGCGGCGCACAGCCCGAACGCCGCGCCCAGGAGAGCGGAGGAGCCCGTTCCGCGCGCTCCCTCGACGAGCCCGGGCGCGGCCAGCCTGTCGAGGAACGGCAGCGGCAGGAGGCCCATCATGGCGAAGCCGAGCACGACGACGACGAGACCGGCCACGGCGAGCAGGAGCTCCCGGTTCTCGCCGACGAGCCCGCCCGCGGCGGCCGCGGCCGCTCCCAGGCCCACGAACACGGCCGTGAACCCGGCCACGAACGGGATGCTGGCGAGGAACACGTGGCGGCCGCCGCGCCCCACCTCCCGTCCGGAGACCACGGCCAGGTAGCCGGGCACGAGCGGCAGGACGCAGGGCGTGGCGAAGGAGACGAGGCCGGCCAGGAAGGCGAGCGGGATCTTCGCTTCCATCAGCTGCGACCCCTAGCGGTCGAAGCGCGCGAGCTCCTCGTCCAGCCGGCGCTCGAGCTCGGGATCGAGC
>JBOHAK010000342.1:0-4834 GCA_050697795.1 Gaiellaceae bacterium | reverse complement strand
CGCCCACCTCGCGCGCAAGGAGCGCGCCCGCCTCCGCGTCTCCCGCGTTTACGTCGAGGACGCCCCGGAGCTCGTGGGCCGCCTTGGCGTCAGCCAGGTGCCGAGCCTCGTGCTCCTCGCCGGCGGGCGGCCGCTGGCGCGCCTCGAGGGCCGCGCGAGCGCGCCGCGCATCGAGCGCATGCTCGCTCCCCACCTGCCCGGGGACGAGCCGGTGTCCGTCGAAGCCGCGTAGACGGGCGCAAACCGCTTTCCGCGCGGGCGCGTAATACGGTCCGCACCTACTAGGGGAGTCGACAGGAGGTTGCTCATGCGCAGGCGCACGTTCGTTCTCGTCCTCGCCGTGCTCTCGGCGGGGCTGCTGGTCACGTCGCTCGCCGGAGCCAGCGACGCAGGCAAGAAGAACATCAAAGCCAACTTGACCGGCTTCCAGGAGGTTCCGGCCGTCTCGTCGTTCGGCTCCGGGACGTTCACCGCCGTGATCGACGACGACGCCCAGACGATCACGTACGAGCTCTCGTTCGGCGGCCTGAACTCGGCGACGTTGTTCTCGCACATCCACCTCGGGCAGCGGGGCGCCAACGGCGGCGTGTCCGCGTTCCTCTGCGGCGGCGGCGACAAGCCGCCCTGCCCGGACGGGGGCGCCACCGGGACGGTCTCTGGTGTCATCGACGCTGCGGACGTCATCGGGCCGGCGGGCCAGGGCATCGCGGCCGGCGAGTTCGACGAGCTCGTCCGCGCGATCCGGGCCGGCGTCACGTACGCCAACGTCCACTCGATGACGCAGCCCGGCGGCGAGATCCGCGGCCAGATCAAGTAGCGCCGAACCGAACTCTTCCGCGGAAAGGGAGCCCGGCGGTCCTGCGGCCGCCGGGCTCCACCTCATTCGGGGCTCTGGAGCCGGGCGATGACCGCGAGGAGGAAGGCGCTCGCGCGCGCCCCGTCGACCACCCGGTGGTCGAACGTGCACGCGAGCCAGCCGATCTGGCGGACGACGAGCTCGCCATCGACGACGGCCGGCCGCGGCCCGATGCGGTGCAGGCCCAGGATCGCCACCTCGGGGTGGTTGACGAGCGGCGTCGCGAAGAGCCCGCCGAGCTTCCCCGCGCTCGTGACCGTGAAGGTCGAGCCGCGGAGCTCCTCGGGCGCGAGCGTTCCGGCGCGGGCGCCGTCCGCGAGCCGGCCCGCCTCCTCCTCCAGCTCGTCGAGCGACTTCCCGTCCGCCGCGCGCAGGACCGGGACGACGAGGCCCTCGTCCGTCTGCACAGCGAGGCCCAGGTCGTAGCGCTCCCAGAAGACGATCTCCTCGCCGTCCAGGGTCGCGTTCAGCTCCGGGAACTCCTTCAGACCGGCCACGACCGCCTCCATGAGATACGGGAGGTAGGAGCGCTCGCCGCGTGCCTCCGAGAGCGCGGTGAAGTCGCACTCCTCGACGACCGTGACGGCCGGCACCTCGCGGTGCGACGTCGTCAGGTGCTGGGCGATCAGTCGCCGCACGCCGCGCAACGGGACGCGTCTCTCCGGGCCACGCCCCGGCGTCTGACCCCCGGACATGGCCGAGAAGCGCCGGACGTCGCCTTCGGTGACCCGCCCGCCGGGCCCCGTTCCCGCCAGGCGCGAGAGGTCGACGCCGAGCTCAACTGCGATCCGCCGGACGAGCGGCGTGGCCTTGACCCGCTCGGACGGCTGCGCCGCCGCGGCCTCGGCGGCGACGACGGGTCCCGGCTCCTCGGCCCGCACCTGGTCGCCGGGCTCCTCGGCCACGGCGTCGACCTCGCCGTCGCCGATCACGACGAGCGGCGTCCCCACCGGGACGAGCTCGCCGGCCTCGACCAGGATGCGCGCCACGGTGCCCGACGCGGGCGAGGGGATCTCGACCGTCGTCTTGTCCGTCTGGATCTCGACGAGCGGGTCGTCCTCCTCGACCTGCTGACCGACCTCGACGAGCCAGCGCCCGATCTCGCCTTCGGCGACCCCCTCGCCGAGGTCCGGCAGCTTGAACTCGTAGGTCATGCCCGACTAGTAGTCCAGAACCTTCCGGGCGGCGGCGACGACCCGCTCCGGCGTGGGGACGTACTCGTGCTCGATCGACCAGTACGGGAACGGGACGTCGTAGCCGGTCACGCGCAGGATCGGCCCCTGGAGGTCGAGGATCGCCTTCTCGGCGATCACGGCCGCGAGCTCCGCGCCGAACCCCGCGACGCGGGGCGCCTCCTGGACGATGACCACGCGCCCGGTCTTCCCGACCGAGCGGAGGATCGTCTCCTCGTCGAGCGGCTTCAGGCTGCGCACGTCGACGACCTCGGCGCTCACGTCGAGCTGATCGGCCGCCGCCAGGCACGTCTGCACCATGGCGCCGTAGGCGACGAGCGTGACGTCGGTGCCCTCGCGGGCCACCCGGGCCCGTCCCAGCGGGACGACGTGCTCGCCCTCCGGCACCTCTCCACGCGGGCTCCGGTAGAGCACCTTCGGCTCGAGCACGACGACCGGGTCCGGGTCGCGGATCGCAGCGGCCAGGAGGCCCTTCGCGTCGGCCGGCGTGGACGGGATCGCCACCTTGACGCCGGGTGTGTGGACGTAGTACGTCTCGGGCGAGTCCTCATGGAGCTCCGGCGCACGCACGCCGCCGCCGGTCGGCATGCGGATCGTGACGGGGAACTCCATGGCGCCGCCGGTGCGCCAGCGGTAGCGCCCCACGTGCGTGATGAGCTGGTCGAGGCAGGGGTAGCTGAAGGACTCGTACTGCATCTCGCAGACGGGGCGCCAGCCCGCCATGGCGAGGCCGATCGCCGTGCCGAGGATGCCCGCCTCGGCGAGCGGCGTGTCCACGCAGCGGTCGACGCCGAAGCGATCTTGGAGCCCCGCCGTCGCGCGGAACACGCCACCGGCGCGGCCGACGTCCTCGCCCATGACCATGATCGCGCCGTCGCGCTCCATCTCCACGTGGAGCGCGTCGTTGACCGCCTCGACGAGCGTTTTCTCCGGCAACGCCTACCCCTCGCGAAAGCCCGGAGGCGGCTCGACGTACGCGTGTAAGAAGACGACCTCGGGATCGGGCGGCGACAGCGCCTCAGCGGCCGCGATCCCCTTCTTCATGCGGTCGAGCGCGTCGGTACGGGCCTCCTCGGCAACCGCGTCCGTGAGGACGCCGAGGCGGCGCAGGTAGCGCTCGTAGCGGCCCACGCACTCGTTCCTGCGCTCCTCCTCGACCCGCTCCGCGTCCCAGTAGGCGGTCGGGTCGTCGGCGGTCGCGTGCGGGGCGCACCGGTAGGTGAGCGCCTCGACGAAGGTCGGCCCCTCGCCCGCGCGCGCCCGGCGGAGCGCCTCGGCGGTCGCCTCGTAGACGGCGAGCACGTCGCCGCCGTCCACGCGGATGCCCGGCATCCCGTACCCGACCGCCTTGTCCGCAAGCGTCTCGGCGCGCGTCTGCGCCGCGAGCGGCGTCGAGATCGCCCACTGGTTGTTGTTGCAGAGCAGGACGACCGGCGCGCGCATGACGGCGGCGAAGTTCGCGCCCTCGTGGAAGGCGCCCTCGGAGGTCGCGCCGTCGCCGAAGTACGCGATCGCACAGGCGCTCTCGCCCTTCAGCTTCGCGCCCCACGCGTAGCCGGCCGCGTGCGGGACGTGCGTCGCGATCGGAACCGTGATGGAGGCGACGCGGTACTCGCGCGGGTCCCACCAGCCGGCCGGGTGGCCGCGCCACCAGGCGAGCACGATCTCGGGCGGCATCCCGCGCAGGAGGCCGATCGCAGACTCGCGGTAGGAGGGGAAGATCCAGTCCTCGTCCGCAAGCGCGAAGGCGGAGCCCGCCTGCATCGCCTCGTGGCCCCAGAAGATCGCGTAGGTGCCGATGCGGCCCTGCCGGTGGTAGACGACGGAGCGCTCGTCATAGGTGCGCAGCAGGACGAGGTCGCGGTAGAGGGCGAGGAGCGCGGCCTCGTCGAGGCCGTCCACCTCGCCGTCCGCCGTCCCCTCCCCGTCGCCGATGACCCGCCGCACGTCGTGCTCGGCCGGAAGCACCTGGGCTGCCACGCCGTCAATTATCGCCCACGAGCACCCGGAGCGCGTCGCGCTCGGCCTCGAAGCGCGCCGTGACGACGTCGCCGAGGTCCTCCCCGTCGGCCTGCAGCGCGGTGGGGCCGTCGCACTCGATCTCCACCTCGTCCACATCGTGGAGGTAGAGGACACGCGGCGAGGACGTCTGGCCGCGCCCTCGCGCGGCCCAGGCGGCGACGCGCGGGAGCTGGAGCGGGCCGACGGCCCGCGGCGCGACGAGATCGAGCCCGAGCTCGAAGCGGGCCTCCGGCGCAGCGTGGATCGCGAGCCGCCCGGCATAGCTGTACGGGTCGCAGTTGGCGACGAGCGCGAACGCGACGCGATCGCGCCCGAGCACCGTCATCGCCGGTCTGAGGCGGCCGAAGCGACCCGCGAGGAGCCCGAGGAGCGTGCGGGCGAAGGCCACGTCCCCCGGCCGGCGACCGTCGCGGCGGCCGAGCGCGTCCACGCGACGGACGAGCTCTGCGTCCAGGCCGAGCCCGGCGGAGAAGGTGAACCGCCGGCCGTTCACGCGCCCGAGGGCGATGCGGCGCTCCCGGCCAGACCGGCCGAGCCGGCGGGCGGCCTCGACCGGGTCGCGCGGCAGGCCGAGCGCCCGTGGGAGGACGCTCGTGCCGCCGCCGGGGAGGAAGCCCAGCGCGACGTCGGCGTCCTCGATCCCGTTCACGACCTCGTTGAACGCGCCGTCGCCGCCGAAGACGTAGATCCGCTCGAAGTCGGCGGCCGCTTCGGCGGCGAGGTCCGCGGCATGGCGCGGCCCCTCGGTGAGGAACGTCTCGAC
>JBOHAK010000341.1:0-5196 GCA_050697795.1 Gaiellaceae bacterium | reverse complement strand
CACGACCGCCGCGCCCGCGGCCAGGGCGGAGATGAACACCGAATTGAGCGCCGGGCCGAGAACGCCGCCTAGGTCGCGGTCGAGGGAGATCGCCCGCTCGAGCCAGTAGCCGATCACGGCGAGCGGGAGGCCGAGCGCGAAGCCGACGACGCCGGCGCAGTAGGCGAGCGCCGGCCACCGCCACCCGCCCAGCCGCACGCGCTGTGCCGCCCGCGCGGCGCCGGGCGAGGGCCTGTGGTAGCGGGCCCGCCCGCGCGAGTAGGCCTCGAGCACAAGCACGACCAGCGTCAGGAGGACGAGCACGAGCGAGAGCACGGCGGCCGGCGTCCGGTCGAACAGCGACCGGTACTGGAGGAAGATCGCCCGCGTCAGGGAGCTGTACTGCATGAGCGACACGGCCCCGAAGTCGGACAGCGTGTAGAGCGCGACGAGGAGCGCGCCGGCGCCGAGCGAGGGCCGCAGCACGGGGAGCGTCACGCGCCGGAACGTCTCCACGCGGGACCCACCGAGGCTCCGGGAGGCTTCCTCGAGCGCCGGGTCGAGCTCCCTGAAAGCCGCCACGGTCAGCAGGTAGACGTACGGATACGTCGAGATGGTGAGCGCGAGGACGGCGCCCCAGAGGCCGTAGATCTCGGGCACTCGCTCGACGCCGAACGGTCCCTCGAGGATCTGCTGGAGGAAGCCACGCGGCCCGAATGCCGCCAGCAGGATGAGCGCGGCGACGTAGCTCGGGATGACGAGGGGCAGGCCGGCCGCCACGGCCCAGACGCGCCTGCCCGGCACGTCGGTACGGGTGACGAGCCAGGCGAGAGAGACGCCGAGGACGAGCGCGGCGGCCGTGACGAGGACGACGAGGACCGCCGTCTGTGCGACGAGCTCGAGGATGCGTTGCCGGCCCAGGACGCTCCAGGCTTCCGCGCCTCCCTGGACGACGCGAAGGACGAGGTAGGCGAGCGGCAGGCAGACGAGTGCGACGACCGTACAGGCCGCCGCGGTGAGTAGGAGCGGCGGGCGGCGGCGGGCGCACCCGGCGCCCGCCCTCGCTACCGCGCCGCGGATCACGTCGTGAAGCCGACCTCGTTGAGGAGCTGGAGCGTCCGCTCGAGCTCCGGCCCGAGGGCATCCAGCTCGAGCTCCGGCCCCTCGAGCTCGTCGATCGGCGGCAGCCCCTCGCGCGGCTCGACGCCTTCGATGAGGGGGTACTCCGCCTCGGCGGCGGCCTCCGCGTAGAAGCGCTGCCCCGCCTCCGAGAGGAGGAAGTCGAGGAGCTGCTCCGCCTCGTCGGGGTGCTCCGCGCCGTCCAGGATCGCCGCGCCCGCCGTGCTCACGAGGGCGCCCGGGTCGTCGCCCGGCAGGTAGAGGTTCTCGATCGGCGCGTCGGGCTGCTCCTCCCGCACGACGTAGAGGTAGTAGTGGTTCACGAGCCCGAGCTCGACCTCGCCGGCCGCGGCCGCCTCCACGATCGGCGTGTTGCCGTCGTAGATCTTCGGCTCGTTGGCGAGGATCCCCTCGAGCCAGTCGCGTGTCGCGTCGTCGCCCTCCGTGAGGCGCATGGCCGTCACGAAGGCCTGGAAGGAGCCGTTCGTCGGCGAGACCCCGAGCTTGCCCTTCCACTCGGGCGCCGTGAGGTCGAACACCGAATCGGGCAGCTCCTCCTCCGAGACCATCTCGGTGTTGTAGACGATCACACGCGCCCGGCCCGAGGTGCCGACCCAGTGGCCGTCGGGGTCGCGGAAGCGCTCGTCCACCCGCTCGACGAGCTCGTCCGGCAGCTCGGCGAGGAGGCCCGCCTCTTCGACGGCGCCGAGCGCGCCCGGATCCTGGGCGAAGTACACGTCCGCAGGCGAGTTGTCGCCCTCCTCCGCGATCGTCGCCGCGAGCTCCGCGCTGTCGCCGTAGCGCACCTGGACGTCGATGCCGGACTCCTCCTCGAACTGCTCGAAGAGCGGCGCGACGAGCTCCTCCTCGCGGCCGGAGTAGACGACGACCGTCCCCCCGCCCCCGTCGCCGACGGAGGCCGCGGCGTCGTCGTTTCCGCCGTCGTCGTCTCCGCCGCAGCCTGCGGCGATCCCGAGCAGGAGCACGGCGGCTCCCGTGGCTAGCAGCTTTCCGGGCACTGGGCTCCTCCTATGTAAGGTCTGCCTTACAAGCAATGGCAGGCGACCTTACCCGCGCCTCCGAGGAGGCGTCAAGCCGGAAGCGGAAAACGGGCTACTTGAAGAGGGCGACACGGCCGGCGTGCGGGCGCACCGCCACCCGCGAGCCCAGCGGGATCGTCTCGTTGGACGGCCGCTGGGAGCAGACCGTCGTCCCGTCCGCGAGGCGGATGCGGTAGAAGACGTCGTGCCCGCGAAACTCGCGGCGGACGACCTCGCCCGCCCCGTCCGGGTCGACGGCGAGCTCGAGCAGCTCGGGCCGCACGAGCACCTCGACGTCGCCCGGCGCGTCGCCGTTCGGCGCCGGGAAGCGGCCGACGAGCGTCTCGACGAGCCCGTCCGCGAGCCGGCCCGGCAGGACGTTGGCCGCGCCCACGAACTCGGCCGCCCAGCGTGTGGAGGGGTCGTAGTAGATCTCCTCCGGCGCGCCCGTCTGCACGATCGCGCCGTCCCGCATGAGCGCGACGCGGTCCGCGAGCGAGAAGGCCTCCTCCTGCTCGTGCGTGACGAGCAGGACGGTGACGCCCGTCGCACGCAGGATGGCCGCGAGCTCGTCTCGCATCGAGCCGCGCAGCACGGGGTCGATGTTGCTCCACGGCTCGTCGAGCAGCACGACGGACGGCTCCGGCGCGAGGGCGCGCGCGAGAGCGACTCGTTGCTGCTGGCCGCCGGAGAGCTCGTGCGGGAAGCGATCGCCGTGGCCCGCGAGCCCGACGAGCTCGAGCGCCTCGCGCACACGCCGGTCCCGCCCGCGCCGCGCGAGCCCGTAGCCGACGTTGCGCGCCACGCTCAGGTGCGGGAAGAGCGCGTAGTCCTGGAAGACCATCCCGACGTGGCGCCGCTCCGGCGGGATCCAGGTCTCGCCCGCGACGGCCTGCTGGCCGATCCGGACGATGCCCTCGTCGGGGACCTCGAAGCCGGCGATCAGGCGCAGGAGCGTGGTCTTCCCGCAGCCGCTCGGCCCGAGCAGCGCGACGAACTCGCCCCTGCCGACCTCGATGCTCGCCGAGGCGACCGCGCGCACCGCGCCGAAGCTCTTCGAGACCCGCTCGAGCCGGATCATGGTCGGCGTCATGTCAGGCGCACCTTACAGCAGTCGGGAGCCGGGCCGAACAGGGCGATCCGCAGCCCCGGAGCGGTTCGCGCACAATGGGACGGTGCTCGGCCGGATGCTCGCTGTCGCCGTCCTGGCGCTCCTCGCCGCGCCCGCGGCCGGAGCGGCGCCGCTCGTCTGCCTCGACCCGGGCCACGCGAGCCGGCCGAACCTGACCACCGAGCCGATCGGCCCCGGCTCCTCGATCCGGAAGATCAAGGACGGCGGCGGCGCCTCCGGCGAGGCGCGCGTCGTCATGCAGATCGCGTGGAAGGCGAGGACGCTCCTCCTCCGGCGCGGCTACCGGGTCGCCATGACTCGCAAGGGGCCGGACTTCGACTACGGCGCAGGCGGGAACGTCGACCGCGCGCGCTTTTGCAACCGCCGCGGCGCCGCCCTCATGGTCCGCATCCACGCGGACGGCTCGTCGGACTCCCGCACGCACGGGGCCGCAACGCTCTACCCGGCATGGCGGCGCGGGTGGACCGACGACGTCTATCGCCCCAGCCGCCGGGCCGCGGGTCTCGTCCAGCGCGCAGTCGTGCGAGCGACGGGCGCGGCGAGCCGGGGCCTCGTCGCACGGCGCGACCTCACCGGCTTCAACTGGGCCAACGTGCCCGTGATCCTCGTGGAGACGGGCTTCATGACGAACCCGACGGAGCGCCGGCGGCTGCAGTCGACCGCCTACCAGTGGCGCGTCGCGCGCGGGCTGACGAGGGGCTCCGCGGCCTTCCGGCCGTTCCCTTAGGCCTCGGCCTCGACAAGCTCCTTGAGCCGCGCGAGGTCGGCCTCGAGCTGCTTCTGGGCGTGGCGCGTGACGAGCGGGGCGAGGAGCCTCGCCGCGAGCATCGTGTAGCGCGTCTCGAGGGCGGCGGTGAGGCGCGTGCCCGCGCCGGCGGCCTCGAGCCGCTGCGAGCTGGTCGACTCGAACCCCTTCGACACGAGCCTGGCGGTCAGACGCTCGCCGGGCTCCACCTCGACGAGCTCCGCCTCGAGCTCGATCCGCTGCCCGTGATCCTCGAAGACGTCGCGGTAGCGGCTTCCGAGCTCCGGCGGCCCGTCGGTGAGCGGCTCGCTCTCCACGAGCGCCCCCATCCAGCGCAGGCGGCGCTCTGAGTCGGCGAGCCACGGGAAGACGTCGCCCGGCGCCGCGGCGATCTCGACGCTGTGCTCGTTCCGGTGGAGCACTCCAGCTAGCCGGGTTCGGGCGGCTCACCGGCGCGGCGCATCTCGTCGGCGGCGGCGCGGCCCTCCCGGTGGATGCGCCGGCGCATCGCCTCGAACTCGTCGGCGGGAGGTGGCTCCGGCGGCTCCTTCGCCTCCGGCGGCTCGGGCTGCTTCGGGACCGGCGTCGAGGCCTCGGGAGGCGCGGGCTCCTCGACGACCGTCTCCGCTCCGCTGCCGGCCGCCTCGAAGTCGTCCTCGTCGGCGGTGGCGGCGCGCGCCTCCGCGAGCTTGCGGCGGAGCTCCTCGGCACGCTCGTCGGCGGCCCGCGACGGGGCCTCGAGCGGAGCCCGGCGGCGGGCGACCAGCGCCCCGACGGCTGCTCCGGCGGCCGCCGCGAGCGCGACTGCGGCGTTTCGTCTCACCATCGTCACTCTTTCACGACATTCCGCCCGCGGGCAAGCGGAGAGCGGCCGCTATACTCCGCGGGCTTCCTGCTTCGCCGGGCGCCGCTGATTCCCGAGCGGCGCGCCCAAGGCGGGGCCGTGTAGACCGAGGGAAGGAGACACGGGAACGATGAATCCATACGAGATCATGCTGCTGCTCGACCCCGAGCTGGCCGACGAGCGCCAGGACGAGATCATCGCGCGCGCCCGCGGTCTGGTCGAGCAGCGCGGAGGCGCCTGGCAGAACCAGGACGCCTGGGGCCGCCGGAGGCTCGCGTTCGAGATCGACCACAAGGGCGAAGCCGCCTACCACCTGCTCCAGTTCGACTGCGACGCG
>JBOHAK010000340.1:0-13782 GCA_050697795.1 Gaiellaceae bacterium | reverse complement strand
CGACCTCGTGCCGGCGCTCGGCCTCCGCCGGCTGGCCCGCCAGCCGTCCCTCGCCGCCGCCCCGCTCCTCGTCGTGCTGCTCGCGACCGCCGTGGGCGTCTTCGCCGCGACCATGTCGAGCTCCATCGCCGGCGCGCAGGAGGGCCTGGCCGCGGCGCAGCTGACGTACCTCGACACGAGCACCCTCGACGTCTTCCGCGCCGGGATCGCCGTCGCCGGCGGCTACGCCGCCCTGGCCCTCCTGCTCGCGCCCGTCCTGACCGCCCGGCCGCGGCTGCGCGACTTCGCCTACCTGCGCGCGCTCGGCCTCTCGCGCCGCGACGTCCTCCGCCTCGCCGCCGTCGAGCTCGGCCCGCCCGTCGCCGCCGCCCTGGTGATCGGCATCCTGCTCGGCGTGGGACTCGCCTATCTCGTGGAGCCCGGCCTCGACCTGAGCGCGCTCGCCGCCGGCCGGGAGGCCGCGCTCGAGGCGCCGCTCCTCGCGCCGGCGCTCCTGGCCGCCGTCCTGCTCCTCGTCACCGCCGCCGCCGCGCTCCTCACGGGGGCCGCCGCGCGCCGCATCAGCCTCAGCCGTGTCCTGCGAATGGGAGAGAGATGAGCCAGATCGTCTGCGACAACCTCGTCAAGATCTACAAGGTGGCCGACCTCGAAGTCGTCGCCCTCCAGGGCCTCGACCTCGTCGCCGAGGCCGGCGAGCTGATCGCCGTCGTCGGCGCCTCGGGGAGCGGGAAGTCCACGCTCCAGAACATCCTCGGAGGCCTCGACACGCCGACGGCCGGGAAGGCCGAAGTGGCCGGGTTCGACCTCACCTCTCTGGGCACCCGGGAGCGGACGAACTACCGGCGCCGGGTGGTCGGCTTCATCTGGCAGCAGACGGCCCGCAACCTGTTCCCGTACCTCACCGCGGCGGAGAACGTCGAGCTGCCGCTCGTGCTCGACGGCCTCGCGGGCCGCACCCGCCACGAGCGGTCCCGCGAGCTGCTCGCGCTGGTCGGCATGGCCGACCGCGCCGCGCACCGCCCCGATCAGCTCTCGGGCGGCGAGCAGCAGCGGGTCGCGATCGCGATCGCCCTCGCGAACCGGCCCAAGGTGCTCCTCGCGGACGAGCCGACCGGCGAGCTCGACAGCGAGTCGGCCGAGGAGATCTTCTCGTCCTTCCGCGCCATCAACGAGACGCTCGGCGTGACGGTCGTCGTGCTCACGCACGACCCGCTCGTGGCGACCCAGGTCAACCGCACGATTGCGATCCGCGACGGTCGCACGAGCACCGAGACGCTCCGGCGGGCCGAGGTCGACGCCACGGGCGAGCACCGCATCATCGCCGAGGAGTTCGCGCTCCTCGACCGGGTCGGCCGGCTCCAGCTCCCCAGCGAGTACGTCGAGGCCCTGGAGCTCGAGCGGCGCGTCCGACTGGCCCTCGAGCCCGACCACGTGGGCGTCTGGCCGGACCGGCCGAGGATCGGCAGACCGCCGGGGTCGGGCAACGGAGAGGAGGCCGACGGTGAGTAGCCCGGCGCTCGTGGTTACGGAGGGGCTGGGGCGGGACTTCCGGGCCGGCGGCTCGGTCGTGCACGCGCTCCGTAACGTGGACCTGAGCGTCCGGGACGGGACGCTGACGGTCGTGCACGGGCGCTCGGGCTCGGGCAAGACGACCCTCCTCAACATGATCGGCGGCCTGGACCGGCCCACCCGAGGGCGCGTGTGGGTCGACGGCGAGGAGATCTCGGCCAAGGGTGAGGACGAGCTCGTCGGCCTCCGCCGCGACAAGATCGGCTTCGTCTTCCAGTCCTTCGGGCTCGTCCCCATCCTGAGCGCGGCGGAGAACATCGAGGTGCCCCTGCGGCTCCGCAAGGTCGATCCTGCCGAGCGGGGCCGCCGCGTCCACGAGCTGCTCGAGCTCGTCGGCCTGGCCGGCCGCGCCAACCACCGGCCCTACGAGCTCTCGGGCGGCGAGCAGCAGCGGGTGGCGATCTGCCGGGCGCTGGCCAACCGGCCGAGGCTTCTGATCGCCGACGAGCCGACCGCGCAGCTCGACTCCGGCAACGCGCTCACGATCATGGAGTTCGCCCGCGACCTCGTCGCCAGTGAGGGCGTCTCCGCCGTCGTGGCGACCCACGATCCCCTGCTCCTGGACGTGGCCGACGCGGTCGTCGAGCTTCACGACGGACACCTCGTCACCGGGGGCGGCTAGAGAACCAAAACCCCGCATTTTGCGGGTTTCTCGTTCGTAAGACGCATTGCGCTTCACGGCCCCGGGTACGCAAACGTCACGCGCAGGGGTCGAATTGCACGCGCGCCGGGCATGGGATTGAGCCCCCCGCTCCGCGTGCTCGGCCTCCTCGCACCGACAGCAACGAAGGGAGACACCATGGAACGCCAGACAACGACCGATCCCTGGACGTACCGGGACGCCGGCACCCTCGGCGCCGACGTGAGCCGCGGGCTCGACCTCGCCGGCTTCAGCGTCGAGGCGATCGACGGCGGCATCGGGAAGGTGGACGAGGCGACGTACGAGACGGCGCGAAGCTACGTCGTCGTCGACACCGGCCCGTGGATCTTCGGCAAGAAGGTCATGCTGCCGGCGGGCGTGATCCAGCGGGTCGACCTCGACTCGGAGACCGTCTTCGTCGAGCGGACGAAGGACGAGATCAAGAGCGCGCCCGAGTTCGACGAGGCCACGTACCGCGACGAGGCCTACCGCGACGAGGTCGGCGGCTACTACCACGGCGGCACGGCCGGGACGCGGCGCGGCGAGGGCGACATCCTCTAGCCGCGGCGCGAAGCAGGACGCAGGACAGCGGCCCGGGCACACCCCGGGCCGCTTTCTGTTCTAGCGCCAGATGGCGCCGATGCGCTCGGAATGCCCCGCCGGGAGCGATAGGGCCTCGCGGCGGGCGAAGCGGGCCGCAGACCACGCCGCGACCGCGGCGTCGAGCAGGTCCGCCTCGGGCACGCCCCGCGGCCGCTCCGGGAGGACGAGCCCGGCCTCCTCGAGGAGCGCCCGCCGCTCCCGCAGGCCTTCGGGCGTGTGCTTCGAGCTGCGGAGCGGCCCGCCTGCGAGCTCACAGAAGGACACCTCCGGGTGCACCTCGACGATCCGTGCGTCGGCACGCGCGAGCGGGTCGGCTTCGAGGATCCGCCCGCGCAGCGCGTAAGACTGCGAGGAGATGCTCTTCCCCGTCGTCGCGACGGCGACCCGGCGCGCCTCCTCGTACGTCTGCGCCTCGAGCACCGCGCGCGGCGGCGTGAAGAAGACGGTGCTCCGCCGCGCGCCGACGAAGCGTTGGGCCTCGAGGTCGGCCTCGCGGCGCCCCTCCTCGGGGATGCCGATCGGGATGTCGACGGCGACCACTGCCGCTCCCGGGTCGACCAGCTCTCCGAGCAGGCGGGACGCCCGGGCCGTCGCGTTACCGTCGGCGTCGAGGTCGACGGCGACCCAGCCGCGCGGGTAGCCGTCGATCCCGGTCACCGCGACGCCGGGGCTGAAGCGCGGCGGCAGCCCGGGAACCTCCTCCCGGCGCGACGTCGAGCGGCCGCGGAAGGTCGCGACGACGACGCCGTCCGGCCGCCGCACGTCCACGTCGTACACCCCGTGGCGGCCCTGCCGGGAGTGCTCCTCCGCGACGGCGACGAGCTCCTCGCCCTCCCCGGCCGGCGACAGGAACTCGATCGTGCAGCCCGAGGCGACCGTCACGAGTCCGTGCGAGTTGCAGGCGAAGGCGAAGGCCGAGTCGGCGAGCGCGAAGATCAGCCCGCCGTGGCAGCTGCCGTGCCCGTTCAGCATGTCGGCGCGCACACGCATGCGCACGCGCGCGTAACCCGGCCGCACCTCCTCGAGCGCCATGCCGAGCTCGCGGGAGGCGCTGTCGCGCGCCCACATGGCGTCGCCGACCTCGCGCGCGCGGCGCTCGTCGGCGTCCGTCACGGCGTCTCGAGCCTCGTGAGCCGGGCGCTGGCCGCGTCGGCTCCGTCGAGCCAGTAGACCTCCACCTCGTTCCGGCCGCGGCGGAAGGAGGACTCCGGGGTGAGCGCGGAGAAGCGGGTGCTGTCGTTGACCCCGTACGTGGTGGCGACGGCGGCGATGCGGCCGTTCACGGCCACCGCGAGCGTCCTCCCCACGCGCGCACCGTCGCCCGAGATGCGGCCCGGGATCGGGGACGGGACGAACGGGAGAGCCGGGTCGTAGCGCTCGAGCAGCGTCCGGGTCGCCTCGTCGGTGATCTCGGCGCGGTCCGACGACGTGCCGGCCGGCGGGAGCGTCGCCACCGGCCGCCCGAGGAGCGTCCGGTAGGCCGGGGAGACGAAGAGCGAGCTCCAGTCGCCCGCGCCCACGAGCTCGAGCTTGCGCGCGATCGCCGCCTCTTTGCGCTCGAGCAGCGGCTCGTAGGGCGTCATCTCCGGCGGCCGGTAGTCGGAGAGCCGGTAGATGTGGGCCATGCGGACGTTGTGCCGGCGCGGATCCGTGAGCGCGGAACGCCCGTCGACCTCCCAGGGAATGCGAACGCCGAGGATGTCGGCCATGGTCGGGAGGATGTCGACCGTCTGGACGTGGTAGTCCACCGCCACGCCCTCCCGCTGGCCGGGCGCCTTGACGAACAGGGGGACGAAGGCGAGGTCCTGGAGGTTGTCCCGCGTCGTGCCCCGCAGTGCTCCGCCGGGGCCGAAGCTGATCCCGTGGTCGGCCGTCACGACGACGAGGGAGCGGTCGTAGAGCCCGGTCTCGTCGAGGCGGGCGAGCAGGTCGCCGAGCAGCCGGTCGACGAAGCCGGCCTGGAGCACGTGCCGGCGGTAGAGCTGGTGCCAGCCCGGGCGGACGACGAGGCTGACCGCCGACTGCTGCCCGGAGGGGAAGTAGCGCCAGGGGAGGTGCGGGAGCCCCACGTGGAGGAAGTTGAGGGCGGGCCCGGGGGTCGGCCGGAGCGACTCGACGAAGCGCGCGAAGCTCCGGCCGCGGGAGTCGTAGAACTGCTGCTCCCGCCGCTGCCGCCGCTCGGCCCGTTCCCGCCGGGTGAGCTCCCTCGTCTCGGGGAACGGCGTCGTTCGAGTCTCGGCCGCCGCAGCGGCCGCCTCCGCGATCAACTCGTCGGTCACCTCCGTGTCGCGGCCGAAGTTCATCCACCCGGACGTGATCGGGGGCAGCGATTCCTCGAGGCGAGGGGGCGCGACGAGGTGGAGGTAGGCGATGCCGACGTCGGAGGCGAGCGAGGCCGTGGGCACCGCCTCCCGGTTCCGGCCCTCGCAGAGCTCCTCGGGGCAGAGGTAGGTGGCGATCTCGTGGACGTTCATCCGGTAGTCGCCCCCGAGGAGCGTGAAGACGTTCCTCGGGTGCTCCGCGAAGACCGGCGGCTCACCGGGCCGGGCATAGCGGCCCGTCATGATCGCGGGGACGGCGCGCGTCGTCCCGGCGCTCACCGTGGTCGTGTTCCGGTACCACGTCGACTCGGCCGCGAGCCGCGCGAAGCTCGGGAAGCGCTCCGCGTCGACCTCCCCGTCGGCGGTGAGCAGATCGGTGACGGGGAGCTCGTCGAGGACCACCATCACGACCGGGGCGCGCGCGCCGACGTTCGCCAGGCGCACGTCCGCGCCGTGCGCGAGCGTGAGCTGCGAGACCGGCGAGACGAGCAGGAACAGCACGAGGAAGACGAGCGGAGCGGGCGAGAGGACGGTCAGGAAGGAGCGGATCGCAGCGAGGCGCACGTAGAGGAGCGCGGCGACCGCGCCCGCCAGGACGGCCAGCGCGAGCAGGGCCTCGGTCGACGTGAAGCTCGTCGCCCTCTTGAGCACCTGGAGCGCGACGACGGCGGCGAGCCCGCCGACGAACACGACGTGCAGCGCCTCGCGCAGCTTCCGCGAGACGAGGCCGGCGAGCGCCTCGACCAGCAGGAGCGCCGCCGGCGGGAGGAGGACGACGCCGAGGGCGAAGAGCACGATCTCCCAGCGCGACGAGCCGCGCACGGCGAAGAAGTCCGCGCTGTCGTCCAGGAGGTCGAAGAGCGGCTGCGCGAACGCGAACGCCGAGAGGGCTGCGAGGTGCGCCCCGTTGCGTCCCAGCGCGCGCAGGCTGGACCGCGGCAGCTGGGAAGTGCGGACCGGCACGGTCGGGAAGGCTGATGCCGAGGAGTCCGCTCGGGGCGTCAAAGACGGGACTCTAGCGCGCGGCGCGGCGCGCAACGAGACGGCTGCGATCCAGAACGGAGGCGGCTGGCATCTAGACGGCCGCGGCGTGAAGTGCTACACCCCAAGGACGTGGGCGAGCACTGGCTCTCAGTCGAGCAGGTCGCCCAGGGTGTTCTTGTCTTCGAGCTCGCAGGCGAGTCCGACCTCACCGGCGATCGCCTCCGGCGGGAGCTGGAGGACGCCCTGGGAACGGGCGTCGAGGCGATCGTGGTCGACTGCTCCGGCCTCGCCTTCCTCGAGACGTGGACGATCGACGGGCTCCTCTCCGCGGCCTCGGCGCTCGGCGAGCGGCTCGCCGTCGTGGCGCCGCAGGGAGACGTCCGCAGCGTCCTCGAGCTCACCGGCCTCGAGAGCGTGCTCAGCGTCTACGAGACCCGCGACGACGCGCTGCACGCGCTGGGCGTCGGCCAGGCGAAGTGCTAGACCCTCCTAGATCCGTCGGACGAGCTCGTCGAGCGGTAGGCGGTTCGCCCGCTCGCTCCACTCCCCGGCGCTGCGGCGGGCGGGATCGCGCGGCCGCGCCGGGTAGCCGAAGCTGAGCACGATCACCGGTCGCTCGCCCTCCGAGAGGCCGAGCGCCTCGGCGGCGGCCTCCGCGTCGGACATCCCGTTCGGGGACGCGCCCACGCCCAGGTCGTGGGCGGCGAGCAGCATGTTCTGGGCCGCCCGGCCGGCGTCGAAGGCGAGCGGGCCCTTGCCGGAGACGACGACCGCGACCACGAGCGCCGCGCCCCGAACGTTGCCGGGCTCGAACACGCACTCGGCCAGGCGGTCGCGCCGCGCCGCGTCCTCGACGACGAGAAAGCGCCACGGCTGGCGGTTCGAGGCGCTGCCGGCGAGCCGGCCCGCGTCGAGGATGCGCCGCTCGATCTCGGGCGGGAGCGGCCGCCGCTCGTACTCGCGCACCTCGCGCCGGGAGGCGATGGCGAGGAACGTCTCCACGGCCGAGCAGTGTAGACCCCCGCTGACGCGGCCTGAATTCCCGGCACCTACCGGGTTTCGGGGCTGAAACGCGGGGAACCACGGGATCATGGAGCACCGGGATCCTGACCGGCGCGAGGACGAGCCGACCCGCCCGGCCCGGCGCGAGGAGAAGGACGAGCGGGAGCGGCCCGAGCCGCGGCCCAAGTGGTCGCGCGACGTGGAGATCCGACGCTCCGTCAACGCGGCCGTTCAGGACGCGGACTTCGACCGTTGAGCAGCGCGCCCAGGACCGTGCCGAAGAGCGCGTGCACGGCGACCTCGTAGGCGAAGACCCGGCGGTGGCCGGCGAGCGGCGGCCAGACGCCGCTCCGGCGGTCGGGATGGACACGGTCCAGGAGGGCCATGACCGGCCAGAGGGCGAGGTTCTCCGCCTGCGCGGCGGCAAGGCCCTGCCGCCACCCACGCGCGCCGGCGCGGGAGAACGCGGCGCCGAAGAGCGCGCCGTTCACGAGGTGCGCCCCGAGGCCGGCGGCTCGCCATCGCCTCCCGTCGCCCGTGAGCAGGGCGCCCAGCAGGCGGATGTCGGAGTAGCCGGTCGGCGGGCGGACGAGGCGGGCGATGCCCGGCTCCGCGGCCGCCCAGACGGCCGCGGCGGCCGCTCCGGCGAGGGCTCCTCGGTTCACGCGCGGCAGCGTATCCTCCGCCCGTGGACACGCTCAGCCTCGATGTTCGCCGGCGGCTGACGCTCGCCGCGACGATCCTCGGCTCGTCCCTCGCCTTCGTGGACGCGACGGTCGTCATCGTCGCGCTCCCGACGATCGAGGAGGATCTCGGCCTCGGCCTCACGGGGCAGCAGTGGATCTTCCTCTCCTACTCGCTGGCCCTCGCGGCGCTCTACCTCGTCGGCGGCGCGATCGGCGATCGCTACGGCAGGCGCAACGTCTTCATCGCCGGCGCGACCGGCTTCGCCCTCGCCTCCCTCCTCGCCGGTGCGGCGCCGAACGAGGCAGTCCTCATCGTCGCCCGCACGCTGCAGGGCGTCGCCGGCGCCTTCCTGACGACCAACTCGCTGGCGCTCCTGCGGGGTGTCTACGGGGCCGAGTCGGGCCGCGCGATCGGGCTCTGGACGTCCTTCACGAGCGTGGCCACGATCGCCGGGCCGCCGGCGGGCGGCGCGCTCGTCGAGTGGGTCTCGTGGCGGTGGATCTTCCTCGTCAACCTCCCCTTCGCCGCCGCGGCGGTCGGGCTCGCGATCGTCGGGCGCTGCGACGAGGTCCCGCCGGAGCGGCTCGGACGGCTCGACATCCCGGGCGCGGCGCTCGCGGCCACGGGTGTCGGGCTGCTCACGTACGGCCTCGTCGAGGGCGCCGACCGCGGCTTCGGCGAGCTCTGGTGGGCCTTCCCCGTCGCCGGCGCGGCCCTCGCCGCCTTCGTCGTCGTCGAGCGGCGCGTCGCGCAGCCGATGCTGCCGTTCGAGCTCTTCAAGCGCCGCAACTTCGCGGTCGCGAACGCGCAGACCTTCCTCGTCTACGCAGCCCTCTACGGCTTCTTCGTCTTCTTCACGATCTACCTCCAGTTCCTCGGCTTCACGCCCTTCGAGGCAGGGCTCCTCAACATCCCCGCGAGCCTCGTGATGATCGCGCTCGCCGCGCGCTTCGGGACGCTCGCCGACCGGCAGGGGCCGCGGCTCTACCTGACCGTCGGCCCGGCGCTCATCGGCCTGGGGACGCTCGTCTTCATGCTCGTCGACGAGAAGTCCGACTTCTGGACGGCGGGGATCGCGGGGCTCATGCTCTTCTCGCTGGGCCTGGCCATGATGGTCGCCCCGATCACGGCGACGGCCCTGAAGTCGGCACCGGAGCGCTACGCCGGCATCGCCTCCGGCGTCAACTCGACGGTCTCCCGGCTCGGGAGCCTGATCGCGGTGGCGGTGATCGGCCTCGTCATCTCGCTCGTCTTCGAGGCGCACACCGACGCGGCGGACGCCGTGCCGCTGGCCAGGAACCAGACGGCGCCGGAGCTGCGTGAGGCCTCCGTGGCCGGGTTCCGCGCCGGGATGCTCCTGTCCGCCGCGCTCGCCTTCGCGGGCGCCGCCGTCGGCGGCGCCGGCATCTCGAACCGCGAGGCGCGCGGCGAGGCCCTGCCGGCGGTCAGCGAACAGGCACCGGCGCCAGCCGGAAGCTGAGCGCGTTCGCACGCTCGCGGCAGCGAGCCACGGCCTCCCGGCGCGTCTCCCCGAAGCCGTAGAGGATGGCGAGGCGGTAGCTCTGGGCGTCGTTGACGCCCTGGTCGGAGAGGTGGAGGCCCGGGCGGACGAGCAGCTCCACTTCGGGATCCGGATCCGGCACCGCCTCCACGAACGCATCCTCGAAGACGCGGAGGCAGTAGCTCACCCCCACGCCCTCGGGCGTCCGCGCCTCCCAGGCGGGGTCCTCGCCGAGGGCCAGCCTGAAGAGCGCGTCGTAGGTCGAGCAGCCGTGCAGGCCCAGCACGAGCGGCGCGAACTGGGAGGCGAGGCGCGCGTTCACCTCGATGATCCGCGCGGGCCCGTCCTCGGGCACGAAGAACTCGACGTTGAAGAAGCCGCCGTCGAACCCGAGCGCGGGGACGACGCGCGCGGCGACGTCGTGGAGCTCCGTCAGGCAGCCGTCCGGGAGGGCGCTCGGGTACTCGAAGCGCTCGAAGCTCAGCGTGCCGGGGTACTTGACGGAGTCGGTGACGCCGATCGTCGTCACCCGCCCGCCGTGCACGTAGCCCTCGAGGGTCACCTCGGCCCCGGAGAGCAGCTCCTCCGCGAGGAAGCCGTGGGCGTCGGCCGGGTCCGCCCCTGCGAACGCCGCGATGGCCGCATAGCGCGCCGTGTAGCGGTCGAGCTCGTGCAGGCCGAGCAGGTCGCGGGGGTCGTCGATGCGGAAGGCGTTCTGGGACAGGCGCCCGACGACCGGCTTCACGAAGAACGGCACGTCGAACGGCGGGTCGTACGGGGCACGCGGGTCGAGCAGGGCGAAGCGCGGCGTCGCCTCGGGCGCGACGCGCTGCTGGAGGGCGCGCGAGGTCGGCTTGTGCTGACAGGCGATGAGCGCCCGTGCGCTCGGACCGGGAAGCCCGCGGCGCTCGGCCAAGAGCGCGGCGAGGAGCGCGGAGGAGTCCTTCGTGCCCACGACCCCGTCCGCGGGGACGGTCGCGGAGTCGTCCAGAAAGGCCGCGGGGTCGAAGGAATCGAGCTGGTCGAGATCGGAGCCCTGGTAGCGGACCCGGTACCGCTTTTCGAGCCCGGCGGCCTCGATCGCCTTCAGATCCCGCTCCTGCGGACACAGCACGAGGATGTCTCTCATAGCGGGACCCGCGCCCAGGCGAGCGCCGTGAATGCTACCGATCTGCGTACGCTACGCGCGTGTACACGGCCCGGACGGACGTCGTCGGGAGCCTCCTGAGGCCGCCCGAGCTGCTCGAGGCACAGGCGCGCCACGCGGCGGGCGAGCTCACGGACGCCGAGCTCGCGGGCGCCGAGGACCGGGCGGTCGACGAGGCGCTTCGGCTGCAGGAGGAGGCGGGGCTCGAGGTCGTCACGGACGGGGAGATGCGCCGCCTCAGCTTCCAGAGCCAGCTCCCCGCCGCGGTCGAGGGCTTCGGCGAGTGGGACCTCGACGCGTTCCTCTGGGGCGAGTGGCACTCGGACGAGCTCGGCGACCTCGAGATCCAGCGGCCGCCGATCGCCGTGGTCGGCAAGCTCCGGCGCAAGCGCTCGCTCTCGGGCGCCGAGCTCGCCTACGCGAGAGAGCGGACCGACCGCATCCTCAAGGTGACGCTCCCCAGCCCGAGCCTGTTCGCGAACTTCTACGATCCCGAGCGCTCGCGGGCGGCCTACCCGGCCCTCGAGGACTTCCTTGCCGACGTCGCCGCCGTCCTCCGCGAGGAGGTCGAGGAGCTCGTCGGCCTCGGCGCGACGTACCTCCAGCTCGACGCTCCGCACTATCCGCTCCTCCTCGATCCTCGCTACCGGGACTTCTACGCGAGCCGGGGCTGGCCGGCCGAGCGCTGGCTCGACCTGGGCCTCGAGCTCGACAACCTCGTCATCGGCGACCACCCGGGCGTTACGTTCGGCTTCCACCTCTGCCGGGGGAACCAGGCGAGCCGCTGGCTCGTCGAGGGGGGCTACGACTGGCTGGCGAGCAAGATCTTCCCGCGCATCCGGGCCGAGCGGCTCCTGCTCGAGTACGACGACGCCCGCTCGGGGGGCTTCGAGCCGCTCGTCGACGTCCCGGAGGACAAGGTCGCCGTGCTCGGGCTCGTCACCACGAAGACGGCGCGGCGCGAGACGGTCGCCGAGCTCGCCGGCCGCCTTCGCGAGGCGGCCGGCTTCGCCCCGCTCGAGCGGCTCGCGCTCTCGCCCCAGTGCGGGTTCGCCACCTCCGTCCTGGGAAACGCGCTCACGATCGAGGACGAGCGCGCGAAGCTCCGGACGATCGTCGAGACCGCGGCCGAGGTCTGGGGCTGAGATGAGCGTCTTCCTCGACGGCCGGAGCCTCACGGTTCGGCAGGTCGTCGCCGTCGCCCGTGGGGCTCAGCGCGTGGAGCTCGCGCCGGCTGCGGTGGAGCGCATGCGGGAGACGCGCGCGGTCGTCGAGCGCTCCCTGGAGCGGGGCGACGTCGTCTACGGGATGACGACCGGCGTGGGTGCGCGGAAGAAGGTCGGCGTCCCGCCGGAGGAGGCGGAGGCCTTCAACCGCGCCCTTGTCTCCAACCACCTCGTCGGGGCGGGCCCGGACGCTCCCCCGGAGGTCGTGCGGGCCACCATGCTTCGGCTCGTGAACGCGCTCGCGAGCGGGACGCCGGGCGCGCGCCCCGAGATCGCGGACCGCCTGGTCGCTGCGTTGAACGCCGGAGAGCATCCTCGCGTGCGGCTGCTCGGCTCGATCGGTCAGGCCGATCTCCCCGCGATGGCCGACCTCGCCCACGGCCTCTTCTCGGACGTCGAGCTCCAGGCCAAGGAGGCGCTCGCGCTGCTGAACTCGAACGCGTTCTCGACCGGCACGGCCGCGCTCGCAGTTGCCGACCTGGAGCGGCTCCTCGAAGCACTGGACGTCGCCGGCGCACTCGACCTCGAGGCCTTCGGCGCCAACCTCACGCTGCTCCATCCGGCCATCGGCGAGGTGCGGCCCTACCCGGGCCTCGTCGAGTCCCTGGAGCGCCTGCACGGCCTCCTGGAGGGAAGCTCGCTCTGGGAGCCCGGCGCCGCGAGGAACCTCCAGGATCCGCTCTCGTTCCGCTGCCTCCCGCAGCAGCACGGTGCGCTCCGCGACGCGCTCGCCTTCGCGCGCGCCCAGCTCGAGATCGAGCTGAACGCCTCGCAGGAGAACCCGCTCCTCGTCCTGGAGGAGGACCGCATCGTCTCGGTCGCCAACTTCGAGATCCTGCCGCTTGCCGCTGCGCTCGACTTCCTCCGCATCGCGCTCGCCCCCGTGCTCACGTCCGCGGCGGAGCGCCTCTTGAAGCTGCTGCAGGGCCCGCTCACAGGGCTCCCGGACGGCCTCGCGCCCCGTCAGGGCCTGGCCGAGAACTCGCTCGGTGAGTACGGAGTCACCGCCCAGGGCCTGACCGCCGAAGCGCGCCTCCTCGCCCAACCGGTCTCGTTCGAGCTCGTCAGCTCGACGCACGCCGAGGGAATCGAGGACCGGATGACGATGGCTCCCCTCGCGGCCCGCCGCCTGGCCGAGATGGTCGAGCTGGGCGCGTCCCTCGTCGCGATCGAGCTCGTGATCGGCTGCCAGGCCGTCGATCTGCGCAGGCCGGACCGCCTCGGCGCCGGCACCCGCAGGGCTCACGAGCAAGTGCGCGAGGTCGTCCCGTTCCTCGGCGAGGGCGACACGCTCGTGCCCGACCTCGAGCCGGTGCGCAACCTCATCCGCACGGGCGCGCTGACGGCCACGTGACGCCGGAGGCCTTCCGGCTGGGGATCGTCGGCTGCGGTGGGATCGCGGAGCGCCACGCGCGCGCGGCGGCGACGTCCGCGGAGGTGGCGCTCGTCGCGTGCTGCGACCTCCGGCCCGGCCGCGCCGACGCATGGGCCGAACGGCACGCCTGCGAGCGGGCCTTCACCGACTACCGCGCCATGATCCGCGAGCACGAGCTGGACGGCGTCCTCCTCGCGACCTGGCCGAACCTGCACCGGGAGCAGGTGCTCGGGTGCCTCGACGCCGGCGTCCGCGCCGTCCTCTGCGAGAAGGCGCTCGCGCTCGACGCCGCGGAGGCCGAGGAGATCTGGACGGCGGCGCGCCAGGCGGGCGGGATCGTCGTCGAGGGCTACATGTACCGGCACCATCCGGCCGTCGAACGGATCGACGAGCTCCTCGCCGCCGGCGAGATCGGCGCGGTCGACACGATCCGCGCCACGTTCGACATGTTCGACGACGAGGAGGCCTCGCCGGACGACCCGGAACGGGACTGGCGCCAGCGCCGCGAGTGCACGGGCGGCGTGCCCTACGACCTCGCCTGCTACTGCATCGACGCCTGCAACCGCTTCGCGGGGGCGGCGCCGCGACGTGTCCTTGCGATCGGGGGCACGAGCGAGCGCTACGGGACGGTCGACCGGCTCCACGGGCTGATCGAGTACGAGAACGGGCGCGTCGGCGTGGTCGAGAGCTCGAGGCGGAGCGACTTCGACCACGAGCTGAGGATCGC
>JBOHAK010000339.1:0-4588 GCA_050697795.1 Gaiellaceae bacterium | reverse complement strand
AGGATCTCCTCCGGGACGGCCAGCTTGCCGAGGTCGTGGAGGCTGCCGGCGAGGCGCACGAGCTCGACTTCCTCCGTCTGGAGGCCCAGGAGGCGCGCCACGCGCGCCGCGAGCTCGCCCACCACATAGGAGTGGCGGCCCGTGTAGGCGTCGCGCTCGTCCACGGCCTGCGCCAGGCTCGCGGCCGCGTGGAGGCGAGCCCCACGGTCCGGAGCGACGCCCAGCCCGGCGAAGTCCGGCAGCTCGGCGAGATCCGGGTGGTAGACGCGCACGCGGCTCTTCCCGTGCTGCTTGGCTAGGTAGAGCGCCTTGTCGGCGACGTCGACGATCTCGCCGCGCTCGAGGCCGAGCTGCGGGTAGGTCACGATGCCGGCAGAGATCTCGACGGTCAGGTCCGGCGCCGCTTCGAGCAGGCCCACACGTCGCAGGACGCCCTCCGCGACCGCCACCCCCTCCTGCTCGTCGTGGCCGGGGAGGAGGAGGGCGAACTCGTCGCCGCCGATCCGGAAGGCCTCGCCGTCCTGGCGGAGGCGGGCGGCGACGTGGGCGAGGACGCGGTCGCCCCTGGGGTGCCCGAGGCGGTCGTTAAGCTCCTTGAAGTTGTCGATGTCGAGCACGCAGACGGTCAGCGGGATGCCCTTCTCCTCGGCCTCCGTCAGGTCGTGCTCGAGCCGCTCGTGGAAGTGCCGGTGGTTGCCGAGCCCGGTGAGCGGGTCGGTGAGCGCGAGGCGCATGGCGGCGAGCTCGCGGAAGACCGAGCGCTGGTAGAGCGCGATTGCGGCTAGTGGGCCGAGGAGCGCGGCGGAGAGGAAAGGCGAGCGCTCCCACAGCACGGCGAGCATGAGCGTGAGCGAGGCCATGATGGCGAACGCGATGAACGTCGAGGAGACCGCCCGCGCCAGCAGCGAGACGAAGCTGTCCCGCGCCCAGCGGCTCACGACGAGGGCGACGAGCGGGAGGTTGACGGCGTAGAACGCCGTCGACGCGAGCGCGACCTGCACGGCGAGCCATCCGAAGCCGTCGTCGGGGACCGCGGCGCAGACCGCCCCGGCGGCCGCCGCTGCGAGCGTGTAGACGGCGCTGTTGTAGAGCACCCGGATGGCCGGTTGGCGTCGCGAGACCTCGACGAGGAGCTGCGTGAGCGCCGCGACGACGATCGCGGGTCCCCAGCCGTAGATGGTCGCCGTCCCGACGATGAAGACCGTGGCGAGCGACGTCCCCCCGACCGGGACGTTCTCGATCGGAACGGGGAAGGCCTCCACGAAGGTTGCGGCGACGAGCAGCGCGGCCAGGCCGGCGAGGTCCGTCGCAGACGGCTCGAGCGCGGCGAGGGCCCAGATCGCGAGCACGACGGCGACCGTCCCGGCGAAGACGACGGGCGCGACGACGGGGAGGAGGCGTACGGTATCGCGCGATACCGCGACCCCTCGCCCCGTGTCGGACGGGGTCTCGACGGTTATCCGCGTGACGGCCAAAATTCGCGCGCCTTTCCGCCGGATCGAAGGCCCCGGCCGGTCGGTGCGCCGCAGGAATCTTCTCCTTCGATTAAGCCAGGCTTTTCCCTACTGTCAAAAGGGAAGCGCTGTACGCTGGCCTCGATGAGCGCGATGCGCTTCCATCAGGGACGGCTTCTCGACCACGTGCACCTGCGCGTGCGGGACCTGGAGGCGAGCAAGGCCTTCTACCGGGCCGTCCTCGAGGCGGTCGGCTCCGGCCTCACGATGGAGGGCGACGGCTTCTTCGCCGCGGACGAGCTCTTCGTGACCGACGACCGGGAGCCGTCGAGCGGCGTGCACCTGGCGTTCCAGGCCGCCGACCGCGAGACCGTTCACCGTTTCCACGAGGCCGCCCTGGCCGCCGGCGGCCGCGACAACGGCGCGCCGGGAGAGCGGCACTACCACCCGGGCTACTACGGCGCGTACGTGCTCGACCCCGACGGCAACAACGTCGAGGCCGTCAACCACGGTCCGGTGCGCCGCTCGGCCGCGTCCGTCGAGGTGGAGCCGCTGCCGGACGCGCCGGCCTGAGGGCTCGCGTGGACGAGCCGCCGCGTGACGTCTCCGACCCGCTCTCCGGACAACGCTGGGTCTTCACGCGCACGGGGGCCGACACGGGCGGCGAGCTCCTCGAGGCCGAGCTGCACGTGAGCCCCGGCGGCTTCGTGCGCGAGCACGTGCACCCGGTCCAGGAGGAGACGTTCACCGGCGTCGAGGGCACGTTCGTGCTCGAGATCGACGGGCAGACGAGGACGATCGGGCCCGGCGAGAGCGTCGTCATCCCGCCGCGCACGCCGCACGGGTTCAGCGCCGCGCCCGGGCCGGCCCGGCTCCTCGTCTCCGTGCGCCCCGCCCTTCGTCTGGACGACTACTTCCGCACCTACCTCGGCCTCTCGCGCGACCGCCGCATCCGACTCCCCGCGTCGGGCCTTCCCCGCGGGCTCCTGCAGATCGCCCTGGTCATGGACCGCTACGCGCCGGAGATCGCGGCGCCGCACATCCCACTCGGCCTCCAGCGCGCACTCTGGCGCGGCCTCGCCGCGCTCGGGCGGCTACGAGGCCGCTCGGCGTCCTTCCCTGAGTACGGCGCGCCCTAGCGCTCCACGCGCCGCAGTAGCCGGTGCGCGAGCGTGCGGACGATGGCGAACGGCGGCGTGATCGCGGCCATGACCTTTCCGGTCGTCGTCCGGGGATCCTGGAAGATGCCGAGCTGTTCGAGGATCTTCGCCTTGTCGTAGTACGTCCGCTCGAGCGCCAGCATCCCTTGGTCGTCGAAGCTGTAGAGCGCGCAGACCCGCGACTCCATGCGCCGTCCCATCGCGGGCAAGGCGCGCCAGTCGCCGAGGTGGGTGCCGGACACCGTCACCTCGAGGATCACGAAGCGGTCCGTGACGTGCCGGTCGTGCACCTCGATGTCGAGGTCGGGGAAGGCGGTCAGAAGCTCGTCGTAGTGCTCGCGGATCCCGTCGCGGCCCGAGAACCGCTCGTCCCAGGGGACGTCGTCGAAGTCGGGGTTCTCGCCCCAGGTGCGCATGATCTTGTCGAGGTCGCGCTCGACTTCGGCCTGGACGTGCTCGTCAACGAGACGGATGCGGGCTTCGAGGGCGTCCTTGCTGAGGTCGTCGGCCATGGGAGCTGCTGCGGGCGCAGATCCTATCGCCTCGCCGTGGTAAGACTGTCGCACGCCAGGCATCGACGACTCCCTTGCGGCCCCCCTGCGCGCCCGGCTCCTCGAGCTGCGGTCGGCGCTCGACGCCATTGTCCCGGCGAAGCAGCTCGACCGGAACCTGCTCGTCGCCACCTGGAACCTGCGGGCCTTCGGCGGCCTGACACCGAAGTGGCGAGCCGAGCCGGGGGACAGTCCCCGGCGCGACCTCTTCGACGTCCGCTGCATCGCCGAGGTCGCCTCGCGCTTCGACGTCGTCGGGATCCAGGAGGTGCGAGGGAACCTGACGGCGCTGCAGACGCTCCTCGAGGAACTCGGGCCGGAGTGGGGGGCGATCATGACCGACGTCACCCGCGGCCGCGCGGGGAACGACGAGCGGATGGCGTTCGTCTTCGACCTCCGGCGCGTGAAGCCGTCCGGGCTCGCCGGCGAGCTCGTCGTCGCCATCGAGCAGGAGACGTCGGTCGAGGAGGGCGAGCTGGCGCGCCAGTTCGCGCGCACCCCGTACGCAGTGAGCTTCGCCGCCGGCTCGGCGGCCCTGACGCTCGTCACGCTCCACGTCCTCTACGGGGAGGAGCCGGAGCGCGCCGACGAGCTGCGCGAGATCGCCCGCTGGCTCGCGGGCTGGGCCCGCCACGAGGAGCGCTGGAACCAGAACCTGATCGCGCTCGGCGACTTCAACATCGACCGCCGCGGCGACCCGCTCTTCGAGGCGTTCACGTCCACGGGCCTCGAGCCGGCCCCGGGCCTCGACGAGGTCCCGCGCACGATCTTCGGGAGCGGCGGCGCGGCGAAGTACTACGACCAGATCGCGTGGTTCGTCGATCGCGCGAAGGGGCCCATGCTCGGTTTGGAGTGGCTCAGCTCGGGGAGCTTCGACTTCGTGCCTCTCCTGCAGGGCTCGCTCACGAAGACGGCGCTTTCCTGGAAGCTCTCCGACCACTACCCGCTCTGGGTGGAGTTCTCTGCCCGCTGAAGGTGACCGTGCACGGACACGCCCAGCCCTCGCTCAACCGTCTCGCGGCGAGCGCGACGACGCACTGCCTCACCGGGTGCGCGATCGGCGAGGTGCTCGGCCTCGTCATCGGGACGGCGCTCGGCTGGGGCACGGTCGCGACGATCGCACTCGCGATCGTGCTCGCGTTCTTCTTCGGCTACCTGCTGACGAGCATCCCGCTCCTGCGGTCGGGACTCGCCCTGCGGGAGATCGTTCCCATCGCCCTAGCCGCCGACACCGTCTCGATCGCCATCATGGAGTTCGTCGACAACGCCGTGATCCTCGTGATCCCCGGCGCGATGGACGCCGGCCTCGACTCGGCGCTCTTCTGGGGCAGCCTGGCCTTCGCCCTCGCCGTCGCGTGGGTTTTCGCCTACCCGGTGAACCGGTACATGATCGCCCGCGGCCGCGGCCACGCAGTCGTCCACG
>JBOHAK010000338.1:0-7916 GCA_050697795.1 Gaiellaceae bacterium | reverse complement strand
GTTCCAGACGCTGCGCCTCTTCCTGAACATGAGCGTGAAGGAGAACGTGATGGCGGCGGCCTACGGGCACACGAAAGCGACCCCCTTGGAGTCCGTCCTGCGGCTGCCGCGCGCCCGGCGCGAGGAGCGCGAGATCGCGCAGCTGGCGGAGGAGAAGCTCGCGTTCTTCGGGCCGCGGCTCGTCGGGTACCGGCTGGAGCAGCCGGCGTACTCCCTGTCGTACGCGAACAGGCGGCGGCTCGAGATCGCGCGGGCGACGGCGACGCAACCGAAGCTGCTGCTGCTGGACGAGCCGGCCGCGGGGATGAACCCGGCCGAGACGGCGGAGCTGACGGAGCTGATCGGACGGCTGCGCACCGAGGGCGGCTACACGGTGATGGTCATCGAGCACGACATGCACGTCGTCGAGGGGATCTCTGATCGGGTCGTGGCGCTGGACCACGGGATCAAGATCGCCGAGGGCTCGTTCGAGCAGGTGGCGACCGACGCGCGAGTCGTCGAGGCTTACCTGGGTGCGAAGGCAGTGCGGGAGGGGGAGGCCGAGTGACCGTCCCTCGCCTTCGGCTCGCTCCCGTGGGGGAAACAATGTTTCCCCCACGAGCCCCCTTCTTTGACCCAGTGAAGGAACCTCCCGGTTCCCTCACACACCCTCCCCACGGTCATTGGCCGGGAGCCGGCCAGTGACCGAGAACGGGCGCCCGCAGCCGCTCCTCCGCCTCGACGAGGTGAACACGTACTACGGCCAGATCCACATCCTTCAGGGCGTCTCGCTCGAGGTCGGCGAGGGCGAGCTCGTCTGCCTGCTCGGCGGCAACGCATCCGGGAAGTCGACGACGCTGAAGACGATCCTCGGCATCGTCACACCGCGCAGCGGCGCCGTCGAGTTCGCCGGCGAGGACGTGACCGCGCGCTCCACGAGCTACCGGATCGGCTGCGGGATGGCGATCGTCCCGGAGAACCGGCGCGTGTTCGCCCCCATGACGGTGCTCGAGAACCTCGAGATGGGCGCCTACCTGCGCAAGGACGACTTCGCGGCCGACTTCCAGCGCGTCTACGACCTCTTCCCGCTTCTCTACGACCGTCGCTCCCAGCTCGCCGGCACGCTCTCGGGCGGTGAGCAGCAGATGCTCGCCATGGGTCGAGCCCTCATGTCCAGACCCCGGCTCCTGCTCATGGACGAGCCGTCGATGGGGCTCGCGCCGATCCTCGTCGAGAAGAACTTCGAGATCATCCGGCAGGTGCACGAGACGGGCGTCGCCGTCCTCGTGGTCGAGCAGAACGCGAACGTCTCGCTCTCGATCGCCGACCGCGGCTACGTGCTCCAGACGGGGAACGTCGTCCTCGCCGACCGCGCCGACGCGCTCCTCGCCAACGACGAGCTCAAGAAGGCCTACCTTGGCCGCTAGGCCCTCCGCCGCCGAGGCGCTGCCGGCGCGCGTGCGGCACCGCTTCCCAATCCTCGAGCGGCTCGTCTACGTGAACAGCTGCTCGCAGGGCGCGCTCTCCGACTCGGTGCGGGCCTCCTACGAGGACTACCTGCGCGACTGGGACGAGCAGGGCGCGCCGTGGGAGTACTGGGTGGAGCGCGCGGAGGCCGCGCGGGGGGCCTTCGCCGGCCTCGTCGGCGCCCACCCGGACGAGATCGCCGTGACGACCTCGCTCTCGGCCGGCGTGAGCGCGCTCTTCTCCGGCCTGCGCTTCGAGGGCGAGCGGACGACGATCGTCGTCAGCGACTTCGAGTTTCCCACCGTCGGCCAGATCGCGCATGCCCAGGAGCTGCGCGGGCGGCGGGTCGTGCACGTGCCCGAGACCGGCGACGCGACGATCCCGCTCGAGCACTTCGACGCCGCGATCGACGAGCGCACGGCGCTCGTGGCCGTGACCCACGTCTGCTACCGCAACGGCAGCCGCGTCGACCTCGAAGGCGTCGTCAGCCTCGCGCACGAGCGCGGCGCGCTCGTACTCGTCGACGCCTACCAGGCGGCCGGGGCGATCCCGCTCGACGTGCGCGCCCTCGACGTGGACTTCCTCGCCGCCGGGACGGTGAAGTACCTGCTCGGCTCGGCCGGCCTCGCCTTCCTCTACTGCCGGAGCGACCTCGTCGAGCGCATCCGCCCGACGAGCACCGGCTGGTTCGCCGACGAGGACATCTTCCGCATGGACATCCACGACTACTCCCCGTCGGCCACCGCGCGGCGGTTCGAGTTCGGCACACCGCCGATCCCGAACATCTACGCTGGCCTCGCCGGGCTCGAGCTGGTAGAGGAGATCGGGATCGCGGAGACCGAGGAGCACGTGCGCGGGCTGACGGCTCTCCTGATCGACGGCGTCGAGGATCTCGGCGGCCGCGTCGTCACGCCGCGCGACCCGGACCGGCGCGGCCCGCTGGTCGCGGTGGCCTCCACCGACGAGCACGCGCTCGTCACCGCCCTGGGCTCGGAGGGCATCGTCACCTCCTCGCGGGACGGCAACCTCAGGGTCTCCTTCCACGGCTACAACTCGAGCGAGGACGTGGAGGCGGTGCTCGCCGCCCTGAGGCGGCACCGCGAGCTGCTCGCCTAGTCCTCGAGCTTGGCCAGGGCCGTGAGCTCGTTCCGGGCCCGCCAGAGCTCCGGGAAGCGGCTCTTGGAGACGAGGTTGCCCAGTACCTCGACCGGCGTCCCCTGCGTGCCCACCACCTCGCCGCCGATAATCCGCTCGACGAGCTTGAAGTGGTGTACGCGCCAGAGCGTGATGCGCTCGTCCCATTCCATCAGGAGCTCCGCGAGCTGGTAGAGCGCCTCGAACTCGCGGCCGCGACGGTAGAGCTCGACGACCGTGAGGCCCTCGCCGCGCACGAGCTCGTGGAACGCCTCGCCGAGCGGCGGCGTGACCCGGCGCACCGCATTGAAGCCGGGCGAGTCGAACCCGCTCCCGTGGCCGAGGACGCGGCGCACCTCCTGGTACTCCCAGGGCGACATGTGCTCCAGCATGTGGATCTGGGTCGTGATCAGCCCGATGCAGGCGACGGCACGACGCAGGAGCCTGACGGCGGGATCGAGCTCGCCCGCCCGCAGGTGCGCGGTCGCCGTCTCCACCTCGAAGCATGCGAGCTTGAGCCAGAGCTCCGAGGACTGGTGCGTCGTCTGGAAGAGGAGCTCGTCCCGGTGAGCCATGTCCTCGGGCGTCTTCTGGAGCGCGAGCAGCTCGTCCGTCCGCAGGTAGCGCTCGTAGTCGCTCTCCCCGGGGCCAGGCAGGATCGGCGCGAACTCCTCCTCGGTCACGTGCTCGCCCATGGCGTGGAGGATACTTCGCGCTCGATGGAGTACCGCGCACTCGGGACGACCGGCGTCGAGGTGTCGCGCGTGGCACTCGGCTGCGGCAACTTCGGCGGCATCGGCTCCGCGCCCGCGTTCTTCGGCCAGGGCGAGAGCGAGGAGGAGGCCTTCGCGCTCATGGACGCGGCGTGGGAGCTGGGGATCACCCTCTTCGACACGGCCGACGCCTACGGCGGCGGGCGCAGCGAGCAGGCGATCGGGCGCTGGCTCGCGCGGCGCGGCCCCGGGGTGCGCGAGCGCATCGTCCTCTCCACGAAGGTCTTCCACTCCGTGGAAGGCGACCCGGAGGACCGCGGCCTCGCCCCCGACCGCGTGCGACGCCAGATCGAGGGCAGCCTGATGCGGCTCGGCGTCGAGCGCGTCGACCTCTACCTCATCCACGCCCCCGACTCCGAGACGCCCATCGGCGAGACGCTCGAGGCCCTGGACGAGCTCGTCCGCGCCGGCAAGGTGGGCGCGCTCGGCGCGAGCAACGTGAGCGCCACGGAGCTCGAAGAGGCGCTGCGCGCGAGCGAGGAGCGCGGCCTCGCCCGCTTCGACTGGGTGCAGAACTCCTACAGCCTCCTGGAGCGGGACGACGAGGCGGACGTCCTCCCGCTCTGCGCCCGGCACGGCCTCGGCTACACGCCCTTCAGCCCGCTGGCCGGCGGCTGGCTCACGGGGAAGTACCGCCGCGGCGAGCCCTACCCGGCGGGCTCGCGCATGACCCTCCGGCCGGAACCGTACGAGGAGATCGCCCACGAGCGCACCTTCGACGGCCTCGAGGCCCTCGAGAGCGCGGCGCGGGAGCGCGGCACCGACGCGGCAACGCTCGCCGTCGCCTGGGTCGTCGACAATCCGTTCGTGACGGCCGTGATCGTCGGCCCGCGGCGCCCGGAACACCTCGAGCCGGCCCGCGGCGCGCTCGCCCTCTCGCTCACGGAAGCCGAGCGCGACGAGCTGGGAGCGTTGTTCGCCTGACGGGCAGAGTCCTGATCCTCGGCGAGGCCGACGTCGCCCGCCTGCTCCCGATGGACGAGTGCGTCGACGTCATGGCCGAGGCGCTCGAGGCGCTCGAGCGCGGCGACATGGAGCAGCCCCTCCGCTTCGTCGTCCGCCCAGCGGAGGCGGCCGGGCTCATGGGGCTCATGCCGGCGTACCGCTCACGCCCCGCGGCCGCCTACGGCCTGAAGGCCGTCTGCGTCTTCCCCGGCAACCCGGCGCGCGGGCTCGACGCGCACCAGGGCGCCGTTCTCCTCTTCGACGGGGAGACCGGCGAGCTGCGCGCGGCAGTCAACGCGTCCGCGATCACGGCGATCCGGACGGCGGCGGTCTCCGGCGTCGCGACGCGGCTCCTCGCCCGCGAGGACGCGCGCCGGCTCGCGATCCTCGGTGCGGGCGTGCAGGCGCGCTCCCACCTGGCGGCGATGGCGGTCGCGCGCCCCTTCGAGCGGGCGCGGATCTGGAGCCGCACGCCGGAGCACGCCCGCGCCCTCGCCGCCGAGGCGGAGGCGCCGTTTCCGGTCGAGGCGGCGACGAGCGCCGAGGAGGCGGTCCGGGGAGCCGACGTCGTCTGCACGACGACCTCCTCGCCCGAGCCGGTCCTGCGTCGGGTCTGGCTCCGCGCCGGGGCCCATGTGAACGCGGTCGGCTCCAGCATCCCCACCACCCGCGAGCTGGACACGGAGACGATGGCCGCCGCGGCGCTCTTCGTCGACCGGCGCGAGTCGACGGTGAACGAGGCCGGCGACTTCCTCTTTCCCCAGCGCGAGGGCGCGATCGGGCCCGAGCACATCCGCGCCGAGCTCGGGGAGCTCCTCGCCGGCAGCGCCGAGGGGCGCACCTCGCCCGACGAGCTCACGGTCTTCAAGTCCCTCGGCCTGGCCGTCGAGGACCTCGCCGCCGCGGAGCACCTCTACCGGCGGGCGCGGGAGACGGGCGCCGGCACCGAGGTCGACCTCTGATCCCGCTCGAGGACATCCGCCGCGCCCGCGAGACGATCGCCGGCACCGCCGTCCGCACGCCGCTCGTCCGCCTGCACGTGGACGAAGCTCCCGCCGAGATCTACCTCAAGCTGGAGACCCTCCAGCCCATCAACTCGTTCAAGATCCGGGGCGCGTACAACGCGATGGCCGAGGCTCCGCGCGAGCAGCTCGAGGCCGGCGTGCTGACGACGAGCGCGGGCAACATGGCCCAGGGCGTCGCGTGGGCCGCGCGCGACCTGGGGATCCCCTGCACGGTGATCGTCCCCGACCACGCGCCGGAGACGAAGCTGACCGCGATCGAGCGCCTCGGGGGGAGCTACGTGAAGGTGCCGTTCGACCGCTGGTGGCAGGCGCTCGAGGAGCGGAAATACCCGGGCGTAGAGGGCTTCTTCGTCCACCCGGTCGAAGACGAGCCGGTGATGGCGGGCAACGGCACGATCGGCCTCGAGATCCTCGAGGACCTGCCGGACCCCGACGTCGTCGTCGTCCCCTGGGGCGGCGGCGGACTGCTCGTCGGGATCGCGAGCGCGATCAAGGCGCTGCGGCCCGAGACCGAGGTGCGGGCCGTCGAGCTCGAGACGGCCGCGCCGCTCGCCGCCTCGCTCGCGGCGGGCGAGCCGCGTGAGATCGACTACCGCCCCACGTTCGTCGACGGCGCCGGCGCCCGGGCGCTCCTGCCGAAGATGTGGGGGCTCGGCAAGCCGCTCGTCTCCGGATCGGACATCGTCACGCTCGACGAGACCGCGGCCGCCGTGCGCCTGCTCGCCGAGCGCGTCCGCGTCGTCGCAGAAGGCGCGGGCGCCCTGGCTGTCGCCTCCGCCCTCTCCGGCCGCCCCGGCCAGGGAGTGAAGATCGTCGCGATCGTCTCGGGCGGCAACATCGACTCGTCCGTCCTGCGGACGATCCTGGCCGGCGAGACGCCCTAACGACCTGCGCCGGCGCCCGCGTGCGCGGGCTCCGCCTCGGCGGCTTCCTCCTCGTGGCCGGGCATGGCCGCGCTGGGGTGCAGGAGCGCGGCCGCGATGACCGCCGCAGCGACGGCCAGGAGCGCGCCGGCGAGGAAGGCCGCGTGGTAGCCGCCCGTGAGCGCGACGAGCTGGCCGTCGCCCGAGGCGAGCAGGCTGTCGGTGCGTGAGGCGGCGAGGCTGACGAGCGCGGCGAGGCCGAGCGCGCCGCCCATCATGAACGAGGTGTTCACGACTCCCGAGGCGAGCCCGGACTCCTGCGGTTCGACGTCGCCCATGGCGGCGAGCAGCATCGGGTTGAACGCGATCCCGGCCCCGAAGCCCTGCAGGACCATGGCCGGGAGGATGTCCATTGCGAAGCTCCCGTCGCCCGGCGCCCGCGCGAAGAGGAGGATGCCGACCGCCATGAACGAGAGGCCCGTCACAAGCGGCGGCTTGATGCCGAACCGCATCACCAGCTTGTCCGAGAGGAAGAGCGACGCCGCCCCCCAGACCACGGTCGACGGCAGGTAGGCGAGGCCGACCTCGAGCGGGCTGTACCCGAGGACGAGTTGGAGGTAGAGCGCGGAGACGAAGAACGCGGCGAACATGCCGGCGGACATGAGCATGGCGAGGACGTTCGCGGTCGCGAGGTTGCGCAGGCGGAAGAGGCGGAGCGGCACGAGCGGCGAGCTTGCCCGCGACTCGATCCTGAGGAAGATCGCGAGCAGCGCCAGCGCGGCGGCGAGCAGGCCGAGCGTCTGGCCCGACGTCCAGCCGGCCTCGTTGCCGTTCACGATCGCGTAGACGGCGATCATCAGCGCCGCGGTCACGGTGACCGCGCCCGCCACGTCCAGGCGCTGGCCGGCCGCTTGCCCGGCGCCGCCGGGCAGCAGCCTCAGCGAGAGGGCGAGGACGAGAACGCCGATGGGGATGTTGACGAGGAAGATCCAGTGCCAGTCGAGCGTGTCGGTGAGGACGCCGCCGAGGAGCACACCCGCCGAGCCGCCACCGGAGAGGACGAAGCCGAAGATGCCCATGGCCTTCGCCCGTTCCGCGGGCTCGGTGAACAGGATCATGATCAGGGAGAGCGCCACCGCCGAGACGACTGCGCCGCCCAGACCCTGGATCGCCCGCGCCGCGACGAGCACGCCCTGTGACGTCGCGAGCCCGCAGGCGAGCGAGGCGAGCGTGAAGAACGCGACGCCGGCCACGAACAGCCGCCGGTAGCCGAAGAGGTCGCCGAGCCTGCCGCCCAGCAGGAGGAAGCCGCCGAAGGTGAGCACGTAGGCGTTCACGACCCAGGCGAGCGAGGTCTCCGAGAAGCCGAGGTCCTCCCTGATCGACGGCAGTGCGACGTTCACGATCGTCGTGTCGAGCACGATCATCACGTCCCCGAGGCACAGCACGAGGAGGGCCAGCCAGCGCGATCGGCTGTCCAGGCTCATCGGCCGTTCTCGCGTGGATAGAGTGCGGCTGCCGGCATGACGTGTCCTCTCGGGTGATTGCTCGAGTGGAAGTCGCTTGTTATACACAACCGAGCTCCATGTGTGCAACTATTTGAGACTCATGCGCACGCGCACGTACTCGCAGTACTGCGGCCTGGCCTGCGCGCTCGAGCTGGTCGGCGAACGCTGGGCGCTCCTGATCGTCCGCGACCTGCTCCGCGGCCCCAAGCGCTACACCGACCT
>JBOHAK010000337.1:0-9232 GCA_050697795.1 Gaiellaceae bacterium | reverse complement strand
TTCCTGCACGCCGGCTGGGGCCACCTGCTCGGCAACATGCTCTTCCTGTGGATCTTCGGGAACAACGTCGAGGACTCGCTCGGGCGCGTCCGCTTCATCCTCTTCTACGTCCTCGGCGGCCTCGCCGCGACGGCGGCGCAGACCTTCGTCACGCTCGGCTGGGGCAGCACGCAGGACGCCGCGATCCCGAACCTCGGGGCGAGCGGCGCCATCTCCGCGGTGCTCGGCGCGTACTTCCTCCTTCACCCGCACGGCCGCATCACGACCTTCGTCGTCCCCTTCTTCCTGTTCCAGATTCCCGCCATGGTCTTTCTCGGGATCTACTTCCTCTACCAGCTCGTGGTCGGCGGCTACGCGTTCGTGCATCCGGAGGCCGGCGGCGGGGTCGCGTACTTCGCGCACATCGGGGGGATCGCCTTCGGGCTCCTCACCGTGCGCCTGTTCGGAGCCGGCCGGCCCCGGCCCCGCATGGGGTTCTGACGGCGATGAGCTTCGACGACCACGTCCGGGCGGCGCTCGACTCCCTCCCGCCCCGCCTGCGGGCGGCCATGTCGAACGTCGAGATCGTCGTCGAGGAGGAGAACCGCGAGGACCCGGACCTCTTCGGCCTCTACCTCGGCATCCCGCTCACCGAGCGGGGGGAGAGCTACGCCGGCGTCCTGCCCGACAAGATCGCGATCTACCGGCTGCCGTTGGAGGAGGAGTTCGGAGACGACCCCGAGGTGCTCGAGGGCGAGATCCGCATCACGGTCGTCCACGAGATCGCCCACCACTTCGGGATCGACGAGGACCGACTCGCCGAGCTCGGCTGGCAGTAGCCAAGTAACACAGTGTGGCAAATGGCCATTCTCTGTAGAAGCTGGACTAACCCGGCTTCTGGCGGTGCGCCTTTGCGTCCGCTTCGGCTTCTCGCTGGCGTTTTCGCCACGGGCCCTGCGCCCCGCACTCGCACTCGAAGTAGTAGTACTTCCCGGCTCCGCTTCCCGCCGGTTGATGACCGATCCGTGTTCGGTGGCCGCTGGCCATCGGATGAGTGTAGACCGCTCGTCCCGCTACCCTGGGAGAGTCATGGCACGACCGCCGCAGGACGACGACGCGACCAAGAACCTCAAGCCCGAAGACAAGACTCAGCGGGCGAAGGCTGGAACGAAGATTGGCCTGCTTCGGCGCCGCGAGGTTCTAGCCGACTTTCGGAAGATCGTTCGCGGTCGAAAGCCCTAGGCGCTCGTCGCGCTGTCGAGCAACTGCCGGAACATCGCGTCGTCATCGTCCCGGTGGTTCCACTTCCACACCCATTCGTTCAGGTAAGAGTCGAGCCACTTCGCGGAGATCGCGTGGTGCGTCCCACGAACGTCCGTCTTGAAGTGGCCGAAGAACCCTTCGATGGTCTGGGTGTGTACGTCGCCGCTGACGTAGATCCGCTCCGAGTGGCGGATTCGGCGGTGCGTGTAGCGCCCGGTCTTGGCGATGGGGTCGTAGCCGCTCCAATCGTCCGTGAACACCATCGACTTCGGCAGGACGAACTCGCACAGCGTGTCGCGCACAGTCCGCGCGTTACGAGACATTCCGACGACGCTCGCCCGGATTCGGCCTCCACGCTCGACCGCACCGAATACCACGGGTCGCGGCTTGGTCGCAGGGCCACGTGGCGGGATGCCAGCGGCGATCCGCTTGCGCCGCTCGGACTCGCGGATACGCCCGCCATGGAACATCTCATCGGCCTCGACGGCGCTTCCGTCGCCGCCCAGCGGCGCGGCGTCCTGCTCCATGAGCTCGTTCCGAACCTTGTTGAGCATCCGCCATGCGGTCTTGTAGTTGCAGCCCAGCTCGCGTTCGACCTGCTTGGCGGCGATGCCGCAGCGGGAGCTAGAGACGAGGAACATGACGTAGAACCAGTCCGTCAGCGGGCGCGAGGACTTGGCGAAGATCGTTCCGGCGGTCGGGTGGATGTGGTGCCCGCAACCGAGGCACGTCCACGACTGGCGCTGCTGCTTCGTCGCGTACCGCTTGAACGACCGCTCCTGTTCGCACTTCGGGCAGTAGGCGTGCTCGCCGTCCGGCGAGTGCCGCTCGCGCCACAGGTACTTCAAGCAGGCTTCGTCGTCGGGGAACTCCCGATGGAATTCGTGGATGGAGTAGAGCGACTGCGAGGACCTCGCGCGCTGCGGATTCTTGCGGTTTGCGGCAGCCATTTTCTACCCCTCAGTGTAGAAGATGGGTCGGACGGCACAGTGCCCCGACACTGGCCGAACAGGCGGCGCGATCCGACGGATGCGGTACTAAGATGGGCAACGCTCAATGCCCCCGGGAGGGATCGGACCTCCAACCTCCGGCTTAGCAGGCCGGTGCTCTATCCGGTTGAGCTACGGGGGCACTCAGCGCCCGAGAGGGGGAGGGCTTTTGTAAAGGGAGGCCCTCCCCCAATCGGCACGTTCTACGGTGTGAGCGGGATCATCGCCCCGTCGCTCGGGTCACTTTCACGCTCCACCTCTTCATGGTCGGCGGGGAACATGTATCGCCCCGAACCGAGGCGGCGTCCCTCGCCATTGATTTCACAGAGGCGCTTCGCAGCCGCCTCCAAACCGCTCTGCGACGTGAACCAGCCGCGCTCGATCATCTCAGCGCGCAACTCTGTCAACGTCCAGATTCCTGGCCGCTTGCGGACGATGCGGCGCACGGCATCCCGGCCGCGCGGAGCGTCAGGAGTGGACTTCGTCGTGTGCCCGTTCCCGTTGCCGTTGGCGACCGCATCGGGAGCGCCTAGAAGCTCCACAAGCTCAGCCAGGCCGTCGTCGCCCAACTCGCGCGCCAGCGTCACCATCTTGTCCAGGCGCTCTGCTCGGCGGCTAGCTTCGGCGGCTCGCTGTTCAAGCCGCGAGAGAACAGTCATGTCCGTGCCTCCTCTCCTGTCGTCATGGGACCACCAAGATAGTCCGCTTGTCGGACGTAGCTCGGCCGTCAGTCGGCACAGACGAAGCGAACAGGTGGGTCCGGGTTACCGACTTCTACAGAGAACGGCCATTTGCCACACAGTGTTACTTGGCAGGCTCGGGGCGCGGGCGCCGCGTGAGGCGGCCGGCGAACGGCGAGCCGGTGATGCCGTGGACGACGATCGAGGCGACGACGCAGACCGCGATCGCCCAGAACACGGACTGCGCCTCGTCCACGGCGAGGAGCCCGGTCGCGATCGCCGCAGCCGCGTAGTAGAGCGACCCGACGCCGCGCACGCCGAACCAGCCGAGGAAGGCGCGCTCGCGCGCGGTGGTCCCCGAGCCGACGAACGCCACGAGGACAGCGAGCGGCCTGATCGCGAGCAGGAGGAGCGGGGCGAGCGCAGCCCCGATCCAGCCGGCCTCGGACCACCCGGCGAGCGTGACCATGCTCCCGAGGAGCAGGATCGCCGCCAGCTCCGAGAACTTCTCGACCACCTCAGCGCCCTGGTGGACGCGCTCGTTCGCCTCGTGGTCGCGCTCGTAGCGGCGGAAGCCGAGCCCGCCGGCGAAGGCGGCGAGGAAGCCGAGGCCGCCGACGAGCTCGGCGGCACCGTAGAGGACGAGGACGGCGCCGACCGCGACCCAGCCGTCGAGCTCGCGCGCCACGAGGCCCCGGGCGCGCAGGCGCAGGACTCCGGCGGCGAGGAGCCAGCCGCCGACCGCCCCGACGGCGACCCCGACCGCGACGGCGTACAGGAGGTCGGCGAGCAGCCATTCGGCGATCCAGCCGCCGCCCGAGCCCTCCGTCGCGACGAAGAGGCCGAGGGTCACGAACGGGAACGCGAGTCCGTCGTTCAGGCCCGCCTCCGCCGTGACGGCGAAGTGCGGCTCCCGCTCGTCCTCCTCGCCGGGCGGGCCGACTCCGACGTCGCCCGCGAGCACGGGGTCGGTCGGTGCGAGCGCGGCGCCCAGCACGACCGCGGCGGCGAGCGAGAGGCCCATGGCCAGGCCGCCGAACAGCGCGACCGCCGCGATCGTGAGCGGCATGACGACGCCGAGCAGGCGGACGACAGAGCCCCACTCGCGCCACGAGAGGCGGCGGTCGAGCTTGAGCCCGGTGGAGAAGAGCGCCACTATCAGCGCGAACTCGGCCAGGCGCTCCACGATCTCCGCGTCCTCGACCGGGTCGAGCCACGGGATGTCGAAGGTCCGGATGACGACCGCGGCGACGAGCCCGAGCCCCAGGTAGATGAGCGACGCCGAGAAGGCCCGCTCATCCTGGTTCGAGAGCGCGCCGATCGCGGCGAAGACCGCGATGCCGAGGAAGAGGAGCGCGAGGACGTAGGTGTCCCCGAGCTCGAAGCCTGGACCGGCGACGGCGACCAGGGGTCTAGGCGTCTCGAACGCGGACGAACGCCGCGTTCAGGAAGTCGGCGACCGCCTGCGCCCCGAAGACGGTCGTCACGAGACGCGTCTCGCGCGGGCGAACCGCGAGGGCTCCCGTCAGCCCCGCCGAAGCCCAGAGACCGATGCAGTACGGGCAGGTCACGAGCTCCCCGAGCGCCCTTGCCATCCCCTCCCGCTCCGGCTCCTGCGCCTCCTCGTCGCGTGTGACCGGGGCACGCATCCACATGGCGACCTCGTCCCTGGCGACCAGGCGGCCGATCTTGTAGCTCGCCAGGCCAACGCGAGCCAGGTCGCCGAAGCCGATACGCTCCGGGAGCCGGTTCCGCCCGAGAACGACGAAGCTACCGAGCGCCGCCCCGAAGACCGTCGCGAGCGTCGCGTACTCGGGTAGCGGCCGGGCCGATGCGGCTGGTTCCGCGATCGACACGGCGCTCAAGCAGCCTTGAGCGCGTCGACGAGCTCGTCCTTCGACATGTCGGACCGCCCCGGCAGGTCCGCCTTCTTCGCGAGCTCGTACAGCTCCTCCTTCGACAGGCCCTCGAGCTGGTCTCCTCCGGAGCGGCGCTTCGCCGGCCGGCCTCCCTTCGCCGCATCGATGCTCGCGCGGAGCGCGGCCATGAGGTCGACGGGCTCCTCGGCCTCGGGCTCCTCGGGGGCGGCGACCGTCTCGCCCCGCTGCTTCGCGCGGATGATCTCGCACAACGTGTCGCGGTAGGTGTCGCGGAACTTCTCGGGCTCGAACGAGCCCGAGAACTGCTCGACGAGCTGCTTCGCCATCGCGAGCTCCTGCTTCCCGAGCCTCGAGCGCGCCGGCGCGAGCTCCTTCGCCGGGCGGATCTCGTCCGCGAAATGCATGCGCTCGAGCGTGATGACGCCGTCGCGGACGCGCAGGCAGGCCAGGTGCTGGCGGTCGCGCATGACCAGCTTGGCCACCCCGACGAGGCGCGAGTCGTCCATCGCCCGCGCGAGCAGGGCGTACACCTTCTCGCCGCCCTCCTGGGGCTCGAGGTAGTACGTGCGCTCGAAGTAGATGGGGTCGATCTCCTCGTAGGGGACGAAGGCCCGGATGTCGACGGTCTTCGCGCCCTGGTCGACCGCGGCGGCCTCGAAGTCCTCGTCGCTCATGTAGACCCACTCGCCCTTCTCGACCTCGAAGGCCTTCACGATCTCGTCGTCGTCGACGGGCTTGCCTTCCTTCTTGCAGATCTTCTCGTAGCCGATCGGCGAGCCGTCGGGCTCGTGGACGAGGTTGAAATGGAGCTTGTGCTCGGAGACGGCGCTCGTCATGCGGACCGGGACGCTGACGAGGCCGAAGGCGATGGAGCCGCTCCAGATCGCGCGCGGCACTTACTGCCGGCCCTTCTCCACCGGCAGGATCGCGAGCGGATGGCCCGGCAGGCCCTTGAGGAGCGACAGGAGCCGCACGCTGCGAGTATTGGCAGCCGGGGGAGCTTCCAAACCTAGGAAGCGAGCGAGACGAACCCGCCGACGACTGCTCCGTAGGCTACGTGGCCCGCGACCGTGACGGCCGGGGTCGCGCGCCCGTAGTTCAGCATTAGGAAGCCCGGCGCCTCGAGCAGCGGAGAACCGTCGGCCCCGGTCAGCGGCGTCGCCATGCGCGGATGGACGAGGGGCAGGAGCACGTTCACGAGCGCTGTCGCCGCGAACACGCCGTGCAGGAGCCCGAGCGCAGCGCCCACGGGCCAGCCGCTCTCGTCCAGCACGCGGAAGACGACCCAGTAGGCGAGCGCGAAGAGGAGGCCGAAGGCGAAGTGCATCCCGTAGCCGACCGCCTTGGCCCGCACGCGGTTCTCCGTCACGGCCGTGCCGAGCAGGAACGGCAGATCCATGCGCGTCAGGCCGAGCTCGCTCGCGGCTCGCAGGGCGGACGTCAGCACGAGCGTCCCCACCACGCCTCCGACGAGGGCGCCCCAGACGCTCACGCCGCGGCCTCGGCCCGCGCGAAGGCGGCGGCGGCGCTCACGAGTCCGAGGTGGGTGAGCCCCTGCGGGAAGTTGCCGAGGAACTCGCCCGTCGACGGGTCGAGCTCCTCCGCGTAGAGCCCGACGTCGTTCGCATGGCCGAGCAGCTCCTCCATCGTCTCCGCCGCCTCGTCGAGCCGGCCGGCGCGCGCGAGCGCCTCGACGAGCCAGAAGGAGCAGGCGAGGAAGGCGCCCTCCTCGCCGGGGAGCCCGTCCTCGCCGCCGTAGCGTTCGAGGAAGGGCCCGCGCCCGAGCTCGCGCCGGATCGCCTCGACGGTGCCGAGCATTCGCGGCGAGTCCGGTCTGCAGTACTGGAGGAGCGAGCCGAGCAGGAGGCTCGCGTCGAGCTCGTCGGAGCCCGCCGCGCGTGTGTAGCTGCCCTTCTCCTCGCTCCAGCAGCGCGTCTCGACGAACTCCTGCACATCACGGGCCTGGGGCCCCCAGCGCGCGCGCCCGTCGTCCACGAGGCCCCGCTCGGCAAGCCGGCACGCGCGGTCGAGCGCCACGAAGCACATCATCTTCGACTGCGTGAACTGGACCGGATCGCTCCTTACCTCCCAGATGCCGCGGTCGGGCTCGCGCCAGATACGGCAGACGTGGTCGGCGGTCTCCGCGAGGCGGCTGCCCGTGTCGGAATCGAGCTCGAACCCGCGCTCGACGAAGAGGAAGACCGTCTGGAACAGGTCGCCGTAGATGTCGAGCTGGCGCTGGTCGACGGCGCCGTTGCCGGCGCGCACCGGCCGCGAGCCGCGGTAACCCGCGAGCGGGAGCTCGCGCTCGGCGGCGTCGGGGCTGCCGTCGAGGCCGTAGAGGACCTGGAGCCGGGGCTGCGTGAGCTGCGCGGCGTGGAGGAGCCACCAGAAGAACGCCTTCGCCTCCGCCGGGCAGCCGAGATCCGTGAGCGCCTCGAGCGTGAAGACGGAGTCGCGGACCCACGAGAAGCGATAGTCCCAATTGCGCTCGCCGCCGATCGTCTCCGGGAGCGAGGTCGTCGGCGCCGCCGCGATGGCGCCGGAGGGGGCGTAGACCAGCAGCTTGAGCGCGAGCGCGCTCCTGAGGACGTCGTCCCTCCAGGGCCCGTCGTACTCGCGCCTTCCCGTCCACCCGCGCCAGAAGGCGATCGTGCCGTCGAGCCTCGCCTCGGCAGCGTCCCGGCTGGGGAAGACGAGCGGCTCCTGGTGCGCCGCGCCGAGCAGGACGAGGGCGCGGTCGCCGTCCCGGGCCTCGAAGCCGCCCGAGATCGCGTCCCTGGCGACCTCGGGCTCGCCGGCGCCCCAGGCTCCGACGGCGACCGCGTCGCGCCCGGCGGCGGCGACCGCGAAGCCGTCGCGCAGGACGAGCCGCGGGCTGCTCGTTCCGTAGCCGAAGCGCGGCTCGACGCGCCACGCAAGCGGGACCTTTCCGGCGAGGCCCTCGATCCGGCGGGCGACCTCGCGCAGCGCCCCGAGCGAGGTGTCGGAGAGCGAGAGCCCGTCCGTCACCCGCACGACGCCCTCGGCCGCGGTGAACGTCGTCTCGAGGACGTTGGTGCCCGGCACGTAGCGTCGCTCGGCCTCGAACGGCACGGCGGGCGCGAGCGAGAAGCGTCCGCCCCGCTCCGGGTCGAGGAGGGCGGCGAACACGCTGGGCGAGTGGAGGTCGGGCAGGCACAGCCAGTCGATCGCCCCGTCGAGCCCGACGAGGGCCGCGGTGCGGCCGTCGCCGATCGCCGCGTAGTCGCGGATGGGCGCGAACCCGTCCGCGTCCCGCTCGGGGGCCCTGCTCACCGGCCGCGCAGCCCGGCGGACTGGAGCGGGATGCCGCGATACGCGAGCGCCGAGCCGACCTGGACGATCGTGTCCCGGTCACGGGGAACCATCCGCGTCAGCGCGGCGCGGGTCCCCCACGCGAGCCCGAGGTACATCACCTCGGTCGCGCGGGTCGCCTCCACCTCCCGCCGCGCCGCCTCGACGACGACCTCGCTCACCGTGGGCGACCGAAAACGAAGTCGGCGACGAGCTCGGGCATGACGTCTCTCGACGGGTGCCCTGCGCGACGGGGCCTGAAACGGAGTCTCAGTCGTGCACCCGGGCGATGAGCTCGCGCCGGCTCAGGACCTTGCAGGTGACGCCGCCGAGCCGGACGTCGTAGCCGGCGCCCTTGGGGAAGAGGACCTTGTCGCCGGGGTCGATGCCCGCGGCCTCCGCGCCGACCGCAGTCACGATCCCCGAGCGGCAGCCGGCCTCGGCGCTCTGCGGGATGATGAGCCCCGTCCGCGTCTCGACCTCCTCGTCCACGGGCTCCACGATCAGGTGGTCGTCGAGGGGCTCGAGCGTGAGCGTCAGGGGCGCAGGATCCTCCACGCGTCTGATTGTAGGGACGGGCGCGGTGAGCGTAGGATCGGCCGGATGGACGCGGGCGTGACCGAGCTGATCCTGGCCGCAGTCATCAGCGGAGGCGTGGTCTCGGTCGTCCTCACCTTCGTCCTCCGCGTCCTCTTCGACCGCCGACTGACGACGGTCTCCGAGGAGATCAAGACCCAGTTCGAGCAGCAGGCGCTCGTCTACCGGTCGAACAGGGAGTGGCGCGAGCGGTCGGTCGCCGAGCTTCTGGGCCCGGTCTACATGCAGCTCGACCGCTCCAACCGTGCCTTCGGACGCTGGGAGACCCGCAACGACTTCCTCGAGGGCAAGGTCGTGAAGGACGCGAACACCCAGATCCGGGACCTGCTCCTCGCGAAGGGGAATCTGCTGCCTGCGCACCTGGTGGAGCATGCCGGCGACCTGATCGAGCACTACGACCGCTGGCTGGAGGAGTACGCGCTGAAGCGCGAGGGCCCGGAGGCGGACATCGACACGAGCCCCGTCTACGTCGGCCCGAAGGGCTACCCCTTCCCCGACGACGCCGACAGGGCCTTCAAGGAAACGTTCC
>JBOHAK010000336.1:0-12444 GCA_050697795.1 Gaiellaceae bacterium | reverse complement strand
GATCCGGAAGGCGTGCTCGACAGGGGCGTCGACGACGACGCTCTTCCGCAGGGGTGCGATTCGCTGGGTCGGTTGCGTGGATTCCATCTCGTCCTCCTTCTACGTGGTGCGGGTCAGCGCCCGGTGGTCGGGTGAAGCGTCATTTGTCCTCTTCATCACGCTCGGCCGCTTCCTTGAAGGCCGCGAGCGCCTCGTCCCAGAAGCCCTCGAAATAGTCGCGCAGCTCCGCGAGGCCGTCGCCGTCCACGCTGTAGAAGTTGCGCGTGCCGACGCGCCGCTCGCGGACCAGGCCGGCGTTCTTGAGCACGCGCAGGTGCTGCGAGACGGCCGGGCGGCTCACGGGGAGGCCGCGGGCCAGGTCGCCGACAGACCGCGGCCCCAGGCGGAGCGTCTCGAGGACCGTCCTGCGAGTGGGGTCGGCGAGCGCCGCCAGAGCTTCTGCGTAAGCCATTGCTTACCGTAAGCTACAGCTTACTGATGCCGCTGTCAAGCGACCCCTGGGAAGCAGCAGGCGCCCGGATCCAAGTAACAGAGTGTTACTTGGAAGGGATCCGCGCCGGAGGCGTGACGACTTCGTCCCGTAGCCTGACGCCGTGCCGACCGTCAGGCTCACGCTCGAGTACGACGGGACCGAGTTCTCCGGCTGGGCGGCCCAGCCCGGCCTCCGCACCGTCGAGGCCGAGCTGCGCGCTGCGCTCGATCGAGTCTACCCGTCGTGGAACGGCCTCGCGGTCGCCGGCCGGACCGACGCGGGGGTACACGCGCTGGGCCAGGTCGCGAGCTTCTCCGCAAACGGCGGGCCGCCGGCCGAGCGGGCGGCCGCCGGACTCAACGGCGTCCTTCCGGACGATGTCGTCGCGACGGCGAGCGAGGCCGCCGCGGACGGCTTCAGCGCGCGCTTCTCCGCGACCGCCCGCTCCTACCGCTACCGCATCTGGCAGCGAGCGGCGCACTCGCCGTTCGAGGTGGAGCGCTCGCTCTGGTGGCCGCGACCCGTCGACGAGGACTCGCTCACCGCTTCGGCCGGACTCCTCGTCGGGGAGCACGACTTCCGCGCCTTCACCCCGACGGAGACGCAGCACGACTCGTTTCTCCGCACGGTTCGCGAGGCCGCCTGGGCGCGCGACGGCGACGTCCTCTCCTTCACGATCACGGCCGACAGCTTCCTGCGCCACATGGTGCGGACGCTCGTCGGCACGATGCTGGAGCAGGGACCCGACGCCGTCGGGCGCCTCCTCGAGGGCCGCGCGCGAGACGAGGCGGGAGCCACGGCCCCGCCGTGGGGCCTCTACCTCGAGCGCGTGCACTACTGACGGCGGCCTCGCGCGGCCCCGTCGATACGATCTTCGGAGTGCGGTACCCGGCCGTTCTCTTCGATCTCGACGGCACCCTGATCGACTCCGGCGCGATCATCCTCGCGTCCTTCCGGCATGCCACGCAGACCGTGCTGCGGCGTGAGATCCCCGACGCCGAGCTCGCCGCGCTCGTCGGCGGGTCGAACATCCACGACCAGATGCGCTCCATCGACGCGGGGCAGGCGGACGAGCTCGTGCGCGTCTATCGGCAGCACAACGAGCCGCTCCACGACGAGCTCGAGGCCTTCGAAGGCATCGAGCACGTGCTCGCCGAGCTGAGCCGCGAAGGGCGGCGGCTCGGCATCGTGACGGCGAAGAGACGCAAGACGGTCGAGCTCGCCTTCGCCGTCCTCCCACTCGAGCGCTACTTCGACGTCGTCGTCACCTCCGACATGACCGAGCGCCACAAGCCCGACCCGGAGCCCGTCCTGACGGCGCTCGCGCGGCTCGACGCCCAGCCGGCGGAGGCGGCCTTCGTCGGCGACTCGCCGTTCGACGTCGCCTCCGGCAAGGCCGCGGGCGTCTTCACGGTCGCGGTCGCGTGGGGCAACATCCATCCGATCGAGAACCTCGGCGAGGCGGACGTCCTCGTCGAGAGCCCACGGCAGCTCCTCGACGTGTTGTAAGGCATGCCTTCGAAGGACGTCCAACGCCGGGCCGCCGACCTGCGCGAGCAGGTTGCCCACCACAACTACCGCTACCACGTACTGGACGACCCGGACGTCTCAGACGCCGAGTACGACCGGCTCTTCGACGAGCTGAAGCGGCTCGAGGACGAGCACCCGGAGCTCGCCACCCCGGACTCGCCGACCCAGCGGGTCGGCGCCGCGCCGTCCGACAAGTTCCGCAAGGTCGACCACCTGACCCCGATGGGGTCGCTGGAGAAGGTGACGACCGAGGAGACGCTCTCCAAGTGGGCGGACGACGTGCGCAAGCGCCTCGACTCGGACGAGCCGGTGGCCTACGTCACCGAGCCGAAGATCGACGGCTCGGCCGTCTCGCTGGTCTACGAGGCCGGCGCCCTCGTGCGCGGGTCGACGCGCGGCGACGGCGAGCGCGGCGAGGACGTCACCGTGAACCTGCGGACGATCAAGGCGATCCCGCTCGCCATGCGACCGCTCGACGGAGAGCCGCCCCCGGCCACGCTCGAGGTCCGCGGCGAGGTCTACTTCCCGCTCTCGGCCTTCAACCGCCTGAACGAGCGCCTCGTGGCCGAGGGGAAGAAGACGGCACCGAACCCGCGCAACGCGGCAGCCGGCTCGCTCCGCCAGCTCAACCCGCAGATCACGGCCGAGCGCGAGCTCTCGATCTGGGTCTACGGCCTCGGCCGCATGGACGGGGGCGCGCTCGAGAGCCAGTGGGCGACGCTCGAGTGGCTGCGCGCGCGCGGCTTCCGCACGAACCCGCACGCGCGCCGGCACGACTCGCTCGAGTCCGTGGCGCAGGAGTGCGCCGAGTGGGAGCGGAAGCGGATCGAGCTCGACTACGAGATCGACGGGATCGTCATCAAGGTGGACTCGCTCGACCAGCAGCGCCGCCTGGGTGCGCTTCACGGCCGGCCGCGCTGGGCGCGGGCTTTCAAGTGGGCGCCGATGACGGCGCAGACGAAGCTCCTGAAGATCCACATCCGCGTCGGCCGCACCGGAAATCTCAACCCGTGGGCGCAGCTCGAGCCCGTCGAGGTGGGCGGCGTCACGGTCTCGCAGGCGACGCTCCACAACGAGGAGGACATCAACCGCAAGGACATCCGGCAGGGGGACGTCGTCATCGTCCAGCGTGCCGGCGACGTCATCCCGCAGGTGGTCGGGCCCGTGCTCCCGCACGCGAAGGGGACGAGGCGCTTCCGCATGCCGAAGACCTGCCCGCTCTGCGGCGCGGAGATCGTCAAGCCCGAGGGAGCCGTCATGCACCGCTGCCCGAACGACGCGTGCCCCTCGCGCGGGCTCGAGACGCTCATCCACTGGGTGATGGCCGCGGCGGACATCGAGGGCGTGGGCGAGCAGTTCGTCCGGCGCCTCTGGGAGCTCGGGCTCCTGCGCTCGGTCCCCGACCTCTACCGGCTCACGAAGGAGCAGCTCGTCGAGCTCGAGGGCTACGGCGACGTCTCGGCGCAGAACGCGATCGACGCCATCCAGGCCTCGAAGTCGATCCGCTTCTCCCGCATCCTCTTCGGGCTCAACATCCCGGATGTCGGCTGGGTGACGGCGCAGAACCTCGCGCAGCACTTCGGCTCCGTCGACACGCTCCTCGAGGCGGCGCAGGAGGACGTCGAGCAGGTCGAGGGGATCGGGCCCGACCGCGCCGAGTCGATCGCCACCTGGTTCGCCGACGAGAAGAACCGCGCGCTCGTCGGTGAGCTGCGCGACCTCGGCCTCCGCTTCGAGCTCGACGCCGACGAGCGCCCGGTGGAGGGGCCGCTGACGGGCCGGACGTTCGTCGTCACCGGCACGCTCGAGCGCTGGTCGCGCGAAGAGGCCAGGGCCGCCCTCGAGGCGAGGGGCGCGAAGGTGACGGACTCCGTTTCCAAGAAGACGAGCGGCCTCGTCGTCGGCGAGAGCCCGGGTTCGAAGCTCGAGAAGGCCCGCCGCGCCGGCGTCGAGATCCTCGACGAGGCGGCCTTCGAGAAGCTGGTGAGCTAGAGCGTCCCTGCGAGCGCCTGCGCGAAGCGGTCCTGCGCGCGACGGGCGTTGTCCCAGGGAAGGCGGCTGCCGTTCTGGAGGATCGAGAAGGCGTAGCGCGACCCGACGTAGCCCGACAGGCTGGACGCTCCGAAGGTCGTCCCCGTCTTGGCGCGTACGCGCCTGCGGGCCGGGCCGCTCCGCATCCGGTCCCTGAGCGTCCCGTCCACCCCGGCGATGGGCAGGGAGGCGACGAGGGGCCCCCGGACGGCGGGATCCCGCCAGGCCGAGGCCAGGAGCCTCCCGAGCGCCCGGGCGGTGAACCGGTCGTGGAGGGAGAGCCCGGAGCCGTCGGCCAGGCGCACGCCGCTCATCGGGACTCCGCGGCCCTCGAGCACGCGCCTCACGACGAGGCAGCCGGCGGCGGTCGTCCCCGCGCCGCGGAACTTCGCCCCCAGGTGCTTCACGAGCACCTCCGCGGTGAAGTTGTCGCTCATCTTGTTCATCTTGCGGAGGATTGTCGTCGTCGTCACGGAGCGGACCCGCGTCAGGTACGCGGCGCTTCCAGGCGCGGTGCGCACGAGCGCGCTTCCGCGGACGGCGACCCCGTTGGCACGGAGCGCCAGGCGGAACAGGCGGGCGGCCGAGAGGGCGGGGTTGTCGACCGTGCGCCCCGAGACCTTCGCCCGGTTGACGACGAGTGCCGAGAGCGGGGGCGACTCGATCTTGTACCAGGCCGGCCGCCAGCCGGCGGCAATCCGGCGCGTGTCGAAGTAGGACTCGTCTCCCGCGACGCTGCCGACCACGCGGCGGATCCCCTGGTTCCGGACGGCGATCGCGAGCGTTCGCAGGTCGGCCCGCGTTAGCGTGGGGTCGCCGTAGCCCTTGAGGAAGATGCGCCCCCGCCACGTCGTCCCGGAGAGCGTTCCGCTCCCCAGCACCTCAGTCGAGATGCGATAGCCCGGCCCCAGGCGATCGAGCGCGGCGACCGCCACGGCGAGCTTCTGGTTCGAGGCCGGCTCGAACGCGCGCGTCGAGTTCGAGCCGAAGACGACCCGGCCGTTCGCGAGGTCGAGCGCGAACGCCCCCGTCTTCGCGCGCGAGACGCCGGAGACGGTGAGCGCGCGGTCGAGGCGCTGGGCGAGCGACTGGGCGGAGGCGGGCGCCGCCGGGGCTCCGAGCACGACGACGAGCGCCGCGACGAGCGCGGTCCTCCGCCTGCCGATGACCCCGAGTGTCCTCACACGCTGCTGCTAGGTCCCGTCGCCCCGCAGGATAGGACATCCGGCCCTTGGAGTCGCCGGACAGGCGTTGTACCTTCAAGCGTGCGCGCGATGGAAGATTTGACCATCCTCTGCGACCGGATCCGCCTCCTGGTCGAGCGTCGGCCTACGGCCCCGGCGGACGACGTCGAGCATACGCTGACCGACGGCTATGCCTGCGCGCTCGCGCTCGAGGGCGAGCAGCTGCGGGCCCGGGAACGTGTGCACGCGCTCGCCGGCAGCCCCGACCACGTCGACGAGCTGCGCGCCCTCAAGGGGAAGCTGGACTGCCTCGACCGGCAGGTCGCGGAGCTGCGGGGCCTCCTCGGCGCCCTCGCGGGCACCCTCTAGACGATCCCGCTGCGCACGGCGTACACCGCCGCCTGGATGCGGTTGTCGATCTGGAGCTTCATGAGGATGTTCGAGATGTGGTTCTTCACGGTCTTCGGGCTGATGAAGAGCTCCCGTGCGATCTCGGCGTTGTCCTTGCCGTTGGCGATCAGCCGCAGCACCTCCAGCTCGCGGTCCGAGAGCTCGGCCCGAATCGTCTCGGCGGCGACCTCGTCCGTGCTGCGCGCGCGCAGGTGCTGGAGCAGCTTGGCGGCGATCTGCGGCGAGATGAGAGACTCCCCGCGAGCCGCGCCGCGGATGCCGGCGATGAGCTGGTCGATGGACGAGTCCTTGAGCAGGTAGCCGCAGGCCCCGGCCATGACGGCGTTGACGACGTCCTCGTCGTCGGCCGAGATCGTCAGCACCACGACCCGCGTCAGGGGCGCCATGCCCGAGATCTGGCGCGTCGTCTCGACGCCGGTCAGGCCAGGCATCTTCAGATCCATGATGATGACGTCGGGCGCGAGCTCGCTGGTGAGCTGGAGCGCGGAACTGCCGTTCTCCGCCTCGCCGACCACCTGGAGGCCCTGCTCCTCGAGCAGGCTCCTGAGACCCGTGCGAAAGAGGTCGTGGTCGTCGACGAGCAGGACGCGCAGGTCTTCAAGCTGCTTCCCCGAGCGGTGTTCCTCACCGATGGACGTGGCCGCTCCCTTCGGTTGGTCCCGGGGTGATGCGGGGATTGTAGGGCACCGAGCGCCCCGGCTAGAGCAGCCTGATGCTGACGACCTTCCGGCCCCAGGCGAGCGCCTGCGCGCACGACGGGAACCAAAGGTCGATCGTCGCGCCGCGCACTGCCGGGCCGGTGTCGGCGGCGACGCCCTCGCCGTAGCCGGGAATCGACATCCTCGTCCCGAGCGGGATCACGGCCGGGTCGACGGCGACCACGCCCCAGCCGGTCGGGATCCCGGTCGCGGTCGTCCCGCGCAGGCAGTAGCCCGTGGCGGTGACGAGCAGCTGCGACCCGCTTCCGCTCGTGGGAACCGAGGTCGGGGCGGGAGCGGAGACCGGAGTGCTCGAACCGCCTCCGGCGGGCGGCAGGGACGCCGCCTTCGTCTCCGCGGCCGACGCCTGCACGGTCAGTCGCTCGATTGCCCGGCCGGTGAACGCGCGACGGCTCGCGAGGTCGGCGAGGTACGAGCTGCGCTCGGCCCGGGCGGAGGCGAGGCGGTCGCGCTCGGCGGCGGCTTCCTCGACCAGCTCGCGCAGCGCGGCCCGGCGTTCCCCGAGCCGGTGCACCGCTCGATCGACGTTGCGCCGCGTCAGCCGCACCTGCTGGAGGATCGAGCCGTCGAGCGAGGCCACGCGCCCGAGCCCGTCGAGCGCGGCGAGCGCGTCGTCGAGGGACTCCGCGCCCAGGATGGCGGCGATCGGGTCGACCTCGCCCTCGACGTAGAGGGTCTGAAGGCGGGTCTCCAGCCGGCGCTCGGCTTCCGAGAGGTCACTGCGGGCGATCCTGAGCTGGGCGCGTGCGGACGCCTCCTCGCGCTCGACCTCGTCCTGCCGCTCCACGAGCACCGCGAGGCGGCGCTCGGCCCGAGCGAGGCCGGACTCGAGCGCGTAGAGCTCGAGCAGCGCCTCCTGGGCCTCCGCCGCCAGGCCCCGGCTCTCGGCACGCAGCCGCTCGGCCTCGCTCCGGAGCGTGGCCGGATCGTCGGCTCGTGCGGACGAGGACGCCATGAGCGCAACGAGTGCGAGGACGCCCCCCGCCACGAGCCGTGTCCTGGGCCCTGACCAACCCATGCGCACGAAGGCGGCACCCTACCAGGCCCGGCGGATCGCCTGCGGCGCTCGTCCACAAGTCTCTTTGCCGCTGTCTCGGAGCCCTGTTAACATGCCGGCCTTGCCCAGGGCGTCCACCCCGACCCGCGTGTCGGCATGGTCCCCGAGCCGGGGGTAGTCATCCGACCGAAGCGACGACACGCATTCCTGCTGCTGCTGCTTGCGCTAGCGGCTCTGCCGCTGGCGGAACCGGCCGTCCCGCAGACCGTGGAGTCGAAGCAGGCGGAGGCGCAGCAGGTCCTCGCCCAGATCCAGGAGCTCGACGGCGACCTCGGCCTCGTCGTCGAGTCCTACAACGCCGCCCAGATCGAGCTCGACCGCATCCAGGCGGAGCAGCGCGCGAACGAGCGCCGGCTGAAGATCGCCCGCGCGAACCTCGGCGACGCCCAGACGAACCTGGAGACCCGGCTCGTGGAGCTCTACGTCAACGGACAGACCGACCTGATCGAGATCCTGCTCGGCTCGTCGAGCCTGGACGAGATCCTCGACCGCCTGGAGACCGCGAACCGCGTCTCGAACCAGGACTCGCAGATCCTCGACGAGGTGCGCCGCTTCCGCAAGGAGGTCAAGAAGCACGAGGCGGAGCTCGAGCAGGCGGCCAGTCGGCAGGAGCAGCTCGTCGCGGAGCGCGCCGCCAAGCGGGACGAGATCGAGGCAGCCATGGCGGAGCGCCAGGGCCTGCTCGCGTCGATCAAGGACCAGATCGCCGAGATCCAGGCGGCGGAGCGCGAGCGCCAACGGCGGCTCGAGGCGCAGGCCCGCTCGCGGCTGGTCTCGCAGCCCACCTCGTCGAGCGGCGGGGGCGACGCGCCCACGGGGGCGCCGCCGTCGCAGTACGGAGGGGTCGTGGGGATCGCGATGCAGTACCTCGGCATCCCATACCGCTGGGGCGGCTCCTCGCCGAGCACCGGCTTCGACTGCTCGGGCTTCGTGATGTACGTGTACTCGCAGGTCGGCGTCTCGCTCCCGCACAACGCCGCGATGCAGTACGGATACGGCAGTGCGGTGTCCCGCTCCGAGCTGCAGCCCGGCGACCTCGTCTTCTTCAACGGCCTCGGGCACAACGGGATCTACATCGGCGGCGGCCAGTTCATCCACTCGCCGCACACGGGCGACGTCGTGAAGATCTCGTCGATCACGGGCTGGTACGCCGACACGTGGGTCGGCGGACGCCGCCTGTAGGAGCGGGAAGGGAACGGACGGCGCAGGGAGAATCTCCCTGGTCCCGCTAGGCTTTTCTGACGCTCATGCGCACCATCTGGAACGGCTCCATCAACTTCGGCCTGGTCAACATCCCGATCGGGCTCGCCGTCGCGCAGCAGCGGAAGGACATCTCCTTCCGGACGCTGCACCGCGAGTGCGGGACGCCGATCAAGCAGAAGCGCTGGTGCCCGGTCCACGAGCGCGACGTCGAGGCCGACGAGCTGGTCAAGGGCTGGGAGTTCGCCAAGGGCCAGTTCGTGATGGTCGAGGAGTCCGACTTCGAGGCGGTCGCGCTCCAGCGCTCGCAGTCCGTCGACATCGACCGCTTCGTCTCGCTCGACGACGTCGACCCGCTCTACTTCGACCGCACGTACTACCTCTCGCCGGCCGACGCGGAGGCGCAGCGCCGTCCGTACGTGCTGCTCCTGCGCGCGATGCAGGAGGCAAACGTGGCGGCGATCGGCAAGTTCGTCCTCTGGGGCAAGGAGAACCTCTGCCTCATCCGCCCGCTCGGGGACGCGCTCGCCCTCGAGACGCTCTTCTTCGCCGAGGACATCCGGCCGCGCGCCGAGATCGACGACGCCGTGGGCGAGACCGAGGTCTCGGACCCCGAGCTCGACATGGCGCGCCAGCTCGTCTCGAGTCTGGTCGGCGAGTTCGTCCCGGAGGAGTTCGAGAACGTCTATCGCGGCGAGCTGCGGGCGATGCTCGAGGCGAAGCTCGAGGGCAAGGAGATCACGCTGCCCGAGCCGGCTCCGGCCGCGCCGGTCATCGACCTCATGGACGCGCTCAAGCAGAGCGTCGCCCAGGCGAAGAAGCAGCGCGCTCCCGCGAAGGGAGCCGGCGGGAAGAAGGCGCCCGCCCGCAAGAAGCGGGCCGCCTCGTCGTCCCGGTAGCCCAGCCCTAAGCGGCCGGCGACGTGTGGGCCGCGCCTGCCGCCTCGAGGTGCGCCTGGAACAGGGTCTTGTCGATCTTGCCGTGGTAGATCGGGATGGCCTCCTCGATGCACACGCGGATGACCTCGTTCCGCTCGATCCCCAGCTCCTTCGACAGCTCCTCGGGCGTCAGGTGATTGGCCACGTCGTCGCCTCCTTCTGGCTCAGGGCGCAAAAAAGCCCGCCGGCAGGGCTCGGGGCGGGCTCGTCGCGCAGACTCGAGTTTTTCGCCGCGAAGCTCAAAGGCTTCGCGCTCCGTTCGGGACCATGGTCACAGGATACGGTTTCCGGCGTGACGGCCGCAACGCTGCTTCGGGGGTTTCGGTCGCACGTTGCGGAGATCGGCGGGCGTCGCACCCGCTACTGGGTCGGGGGAGAAGGGCCGCCCGTCGTCCTCGTCCACGGTCTGGGCGGGGCGGCCGTCAATTTCGCCGACCTGGCGCCTCTCCTCGCGCGGAGGCACCGCGTGCTCGTACTCGACCTGCCCGGCCACGGTGGCACGGAGCCTCTACCCGACCTGGACGGGCTCGGCGACCTGGCCGGTCACGTGGCCGGGACGGCGGAACGAGAGGGAATGCTGCCGACGGCGGTCGTCGGCTACTCGATGGGCGGCGTCGTCGCGCTCCGGCTCGCCGTGTCCAGGCCGGACGACGTCTCCGCGCTCGCGCTCGTCGCTCCCGCGGGCATCGTCTCGCAGACCCGGCGCGCCCATATCTGGCTCACCACCCTGGCCGCGCTGCGCCCGGCCGGGCTGGTCGCACTCGTCCGCGGCACGGTCGCGCGCCGGCCCAATCTGCGCCTTCCCGTCTTCGGCTACTGGGGCGCTGAGGACCCGCGGAGGCTCAGCCCCAGGTCGGTGCTCGGCTTTCTCCACGCCCAGCGCGAGCACACCGACGTGCGCGGCGCCGCGACCGCGCTCCTGCGCGACGACCCGCGTCCCGACCTCGACCGCGTCCGCTGCCCGTCCCTCCTCGTCTGGGGCGCCCGCGACCGTCTCATCCCCCTGGCGGACGGCTTCGAGTACGCGCGCCGGCTCAGGTGCCCCATCCGGGTCGTGCCGGCCGCCGGTCATCTCGTCGTCGGCGAGTACCCGGCCGAGACGGCCGCGATTCTCGAGGGGTTCCTCCAGGGCGCTACGGCCGAGGCGCCCGCGGTGTAGGAGCCATGTGCGCGTGGTGGTGCTCCTCGTCGGCCTGCTGGCGTCCGCCGCGTGCGGAGGGGGCGGCCGACGAGGAGCGCACGTCCCGGCCTTCCCCGACTGCACGGGAAGTCGTCTACGCCGACAGCGTGAGGGCGTGGCGTACGGAGTACGCCGACCCGTTCGCCGAGCTGGCCCGCGGAAACGTGCAGCCCTGGGAACGCTGCCGTTAGCCCAGAGCGGCGCGCGCGCGGACGTCGTCAGGCCCGCGCTTCCTGTCGTCGATTCGCAGATAAGGACAACCGCGCGGCACGGGACTTATCGGTCGGGCCGTGGAGCTGGTCGTCTACACCGGGTTCGGGAGATCGACGAAATCCCACGCGAGGTCGAAGCGCTCGGCCAGGCGGGCCGAGAGGGCGCGGACGCCCAGGGTCTCCGTCGCGTAGTGGCCGCTGGCGACGAAATGCACGCCCGCCTCCTTGGCGGCATGCTTCGTCGGCTCGTCCGCCTCGCCGGTGACGAAGCAGTCGTAACCTTCCGCCGCCGCCTGGGCGAGGTAGCGGGCCGCGCCGCCGGAGCAGACCGCGACGCGCTCGACGAGCTCCGGCCCGTAGGAGAAGACGAGCGGCATGCGCCCGAGCCGCTCCTGAGCCCGCTCGGCCAGGGCGCTCACCGGCACCGGCTCCGGCAGCCGCCCGCCGAACCCGAGCCCGTCGGCGAAGCGGCCCTCGCGCTCGATCCCGAGCTCCTCGCAGAGGAGGGCGTTGTTGCCGACCTCCGGATGCGCGTCGAGGGCGAGGTGGTAGGCGACGAGGCTCAGGTCGGCGTCGAAGAGCGCCCGCAGGCGCTCGCGCATGACCGGCCCGACGACGCGCGTGTCACGCTCCCAGAAGAGGCCGTGGTGGACGAGCACCATGTCGGCCTCGGCCTCTCCCGCGCGCTCGAAGAGCTCGCGGGAGGCGGACACCCCGCAGACGATCTTGCGCACCCGCTCGGCGCCGACGACCTGGAGGCCCATCGGCCCGTAGTCGGGATAGGACGCGAGGTCGAGGAACTCGTCCGCCCAGGCGAGGATCTCGTCTCGGTGCGCCATCGCGGCCGCAAACGTAGCCACTCCGTCGGTTGACGGGTGGCAGGATCGCACTTAGAGTCGATTCGCACGAATCTTCCGGACCTCGAGCAGCGGGGTTTGCGTATGACGATCGTGACGTGGGTCCTGCTCGGAGCTCTCCTGCTTGGGGTGGTGTCGCTGGCCTGGCTCCTCGTCCAGGCGCTCCGGCAGCAGGGGCGGCTGCTGCTCCGGATCGAGGCGCTCGAACGGCGCGCGGGCGGTCTCGACGAGCCCGCGGCCGATCCGGCCCGCGGCGGCCTCCCGCTCGCGACCGCCTTCCCGTCCTTCCGGCTCCCCGATCTCGACGGCGAGGAGGTCGGCCTCGAGGAGTTCGAGACGCGCGTCCTGCTCGTTCACTGGAGCCCCGAGTGCGGCTTTTGCAGGCAGATCGCGCCCGACCTCGCCCGCGTGCAGGCGGACCTGCGTCGACGGAGGACGGAGGTCGTCCTCGTCAGCTACGGCTCTCCCGAGAGCAACCGGGCGCTCCTGGAGGCCCACGGCCTCCGCTGCCCGGTGCTGCTCCAGCGCGACGGAGAGACCGTCGAGGGGTTCGCGCGGATGGGAACGCCCGTGGCGTACCTGCTCGACGAGAAGGGCCGGGTCGCCAAGCCCGTCGCCGTGGGCGCCCGCGAGGTGCCCGAGCTCGCCGACGA
>JBOHAK010000335.1:0-7836 GCA_050697795.1 Gaiellaceae bacterium | reverse complement strand
TCGGCGGGCGGGATCATCGTCCCGCCGGACGGCTACTTCCGGCGCGTCCGGGAGCTGCTCGACGAGCGCGGGATGCTCCTGCTCATGGACGAGGCGCAGACCGGGTTCGGGCGGCTGGGGACGATGTTCGGCTTCGAGCACGACGGCGTCGTGCCGGATCTCGTGGGGGTGTCAAAGACGCTCGGCGGCGGGCTCCCGCTCGCCGCGACGGTCACGACGGCCGCGATCGAGGAGGACGCCTACCGCAAGGGCTTCCTCCACGTCACGTCGCACGTCTCCGATCCGCTCCCGGCCGCCGCCGGGCTCGCCGTGCTGGACGTGATCGCCGAGGAGGATCTCGTCGAGCGGGCCGCCGCGCGCGGCGAGTACATGCTCGCGCGCCTGCGGGAGCTGCAGGCGGAACACGAGGCGATCGGCGACGTCCGGGGCCGCGGCCTGCTCGTCGGGCTCGAGCTCGTCGAGGACCGCGACACACGCGCCCCGGCCGACGCGCTCGGGGCGGAGGCGACGCGCGAGTGCTTCGACCGCGGCCTCTCCATGAACATCGTCCGCGCGGGCACGAACGCGAACTGCTTCCGGATCGCCCCGCCGCTCACGGTGACGGAGGAGGAAATCGACCTCGCCGTCGAGATCATGGACGCGGCGCTGAAGGCCGTCCGCGAGCCCGCCGCCGCCTAGCGTCCATCGGCGCCCGCCCGCCTGCCCCTGGCGAACATGTCGGGGTCTGACCCCGTCACGTCCGCCGCGGCCATGGCTGAGCACGTCCGCGGCGGCCACGTCGGGGTCTGGCCCCGTCGCGTCCCGAGGCGCCGGGGCTTTACATGGCGTGGCCGGCGCGGGATCCGCCTTTTCCGCGCGGCGCAGCCGCCGCCGGAGCGTCCGGCGGGGACAGGGGAGGAGTGTTACCTCCGAACACGTCCGGCTAGGGCATGACGGGGTCTGACCCCGGCACGCCCGCCGTGGACGCGGCTCGGTCAGTCGAGGAAGCGCGCCGCCTGGACGCGGTGCTCCGCGGCGATCTCGCGCTCGTCGGCGCGCGCGAGCCGGCCCTCGAGGACGGCGGGCTCGCCGCCCACGTAGAGGCGCTCGGCGCGGTGCGGGCCCGAGAGGACGGCCGCCGCGACCGGGTCGTCGGCGCCGCCGAACGAGAGGCCGTCCAAGCTCCAGACGGCGAAGTCGGCGCACTTGCCGGGCTCCAGCGAGCCCAGGTCCCTCCGGCCGAGCACCGCGGCGCCGCCGCGCGTCCCGAGGCGCAGGGCGTCCCGCACGGTGAGCGCCTCCGGGCCGCCGCGCCCGCGGGCTACGAGGAGCGACTGCTTCACCTCCGCGGCGAGGTCGCTGCGTTCGTTGGACGCCGAGCCGTCCACGCCGAGCCCGACGGGGACGCCGGCGTCGAGCATCGCCCGCACCGGCGCGACGCCAGCGCCGAGCCGCAGGTTCGACGTGGGGCAATGGGCCACGCCCGTGCCGGCCGCGCCGAAGGCGCGCACGTCCGCGTCCGAGAGGTGGACGCAGTGCGCGCACCAGACGTCACCGGCGAGCCACCCGAGCTGCTCGAGGTACTCGACCGGCCGGCAGCCGAAGAGGCCTCGGCAGTACTCCTCCTCCTCGAGCGTCTCGGCCAGGTGCGTGTGCAGCCGGAGCCCGAGCCGCCGCGCAAGCGCGGCCGACTCCGCCATGAGCCGCTTCGAGACCGAGAAGGGCGAGCAGGGCGCGACCGCGATCTGCGTCCACGCCCCTCGCTCCTCCTCGTGGAGGGCGAAGAGCCCCTCAGTGTCCGCGAGCACGTCGTCCATGTCCTCGACGAGGTCGTCCGGCGGGAGCCCTCCCTGCGACTCCCCGACGTCCATCGAGCCGCGCGAGGCGACGATGCGCACGCCCAGCTCCCGCGCCGCCTGGATCTCCGCCTCGACGAGCCCTTCACGGCCGGGCGGGAAGACGTAGTGGTGGTCGAAGACCGTCGTGCACCCGGCCAGCGCCAGCTCGGCGAGTCCGGTGCGCGCGGCGGCGTACTCGGCCTCGGCGTCCACCCGCGCCCAGAGCGGATAGAGCGTCCGGAGCCATGTGAAGAGGTCGGCCTCCTGCGCCCGCGTGCGGGTGAGCGTCTGGTAGAGGTGATGGTGCGTGTTGACGAGCCCGGGCGTGACGAGCGCGCCGGCGAGGTTCTCGAAGTGCTCGGCGATCGGCGGCGGGCCGTCGCCGACCTCGACCACGAAGCCGTCGTCGACGAGGAGCCACCCGTTCTCGATCTCGGTGCCGGCGTCGTCCATGGTCACGACGTAGGCGTTCGAGAAGAGCGTGCGCACGGAGGGGAGTCTTACCAGCGCGCGAGGGCGGCGGCGACGTCCTCGAGGCTGGCGAGGCTGTGCCCGCTCGCGAAGTGGTCGACGTGGGGGAGCGCGGCGCGCATGCCGCGCGCGAGCGGCTCGTAGGCGGGATCCTCCTTGAGCGGGTTCAGCCAGACGACCCGGTAGGCCAGGCGGGAGAGGCGCGCCATCTGCTCCGCGAGCAGCTCGGGGTCGCCGACCTCGAGGCCGTCGGAGCAGAGAACGACGACGGCGCCGCGGGCGAGCCCGCCGTGGCCGTGCTCGTCGAGGAAGCGCTGGAGCGAGTCGCCGATGCGCGTGCCGCCGTCCCAGTCGACGACGTCGGCCGCGGCGCGGCTCAGCGCCTCGTCGGGATCGGAGCCGGCGAGCGCGCGCGTGACACGGGTGAGCCGCGTGCCGAAGCAGAACGCCTCCCAGCGCGGATCCGAGCGCAGCGCGGCGTGGGCGAACATGACGAGGGCACGCGAGTAGGCGTCCATGGAGCCGGAGACGTCGAGCAGGAGGATCAGCCGCCGCGTGCGCCTCCGGCGCCGCCGCCACGCGCGCTCGAGGGGCTCGCCGCCCGTCCGGAACGAGCGCCGGAGCGTGCGCCGCAGGTCGGGGAGGCCCGCGCCGGCCGGCTCGCGCCGCCGCGTGCGGCGCCTCGGAACGGAGAGGTCGATGCGGGCCATCAGCTCGGCGAGCTGCGAGAGCTCCTCGCGGGAGCAGCGCGCGAAGCTCTTCTCGCGGAGGAGCTCGGCGCGGCTCGCGAGGCCGACCTCGTGCTCGACGTCCGTCTGCACCCGCACCCGCAGCGGCGGCCCCGGGGTTGCCTCGGGCGGGCCGAAGAAGCGGCCGAACACGGCGTCGTAGGTCTGAATCTGCTCGGGTCGCGAGACGAGCGTGGCGCGCCCGGCCCAGTAGAGGCCGCCGGGCGGCAGGAGCGTCGCCGCGCGGCAGAGCTCGACGACCCGGTCGGGGCCGACCGGAAGCCCCGCGGCGCGCAGAGCCCGTCCGAAGCGGACGAGCGTCTCCACTGACTCAGCGGCTGTCGGACGCGAGCTCATGGGGAAACCGTAGTCTCAGGAGGCCGTGCGCCGGACGCTGCTCCTCGCCCTAGTCCTCGCCCTGGCCGCCGGCTGCACGGGCGACGAGGAGCGTGCCGACCCGCCGACGACCACGACTGCCCCGCCGACGACCAGCGCTCCGCCGCCGACGACGGAGCCAGACGAGCCCGTGCCGGTCGCGCTCGTGCCGCTCCCCGCCCGGGCGCTTCGGGAGTGCCGGCGCCTGCGGACGCTTCGCCCTGCGTGCCCGGAGCTCGTGCCCGAGGCGCCGTACGACCCCGCCTCACCGGTCTACGTCGCCCGCAGCCGCCGGGGCATCCCGTACCAGGGCATGCGGGGCTTCGGGCTCCAGTGGGGCGCCGAGCACCCCGGCGAGCCGGAGCTCGACCGCCCGCCCGCGACGGTCCACCTCGTCGTCTCCGAAGGCTGCTGCCTCCTCCTCGATCTGCGCCGGGAACGCGTCCGCGACGGCCTGCTCGAGGAGCGACGCCGGGGGCCCCTCTCCCTCGGCCGCGTCCGCTGGGCGGGGAAGCGCGGCGACCTCGTCCTCGCCCCGCCCTTCCCGCGCGGAGGCATCGAGGCGAACCACCTGCGTTTCACCTGGCAGGAGGGACGCACCATCTACGGCGTGTCGCTGCACGGCTGGGAGCCGTTCACGGAGGTGCCCGATGTGCTGCGCTCGGTGGTCGAGTCGATCCCGTCGCCCTAGCCGGCGACCTCGTCCCAGGCCGCTTCGACCCGGGCCAGGTCCTCGCGGTTCTTCACCGCGGCGCCGAGCGTGTCGCGGGCCGGCTCCCCGTCTACGGCTGACGCGCCCAGCAACGACAGCGCCGCGGCCCAGTCGATCGCCTCCGCAGCGCCCGGACGCTTTACGAGATCCAAAGCACGCAGGCGGGCGACCGTCTCCGCCACCGAGCGCGCGAGGCGCTCCTCGACGCCCGGAGCGCGAAGGCGGATGATCTCCGTCTCGCGCGCCACGTCGGGGAACTCGATCCAGTGGTAGAGACAGCGGCGCTTGAGCGCGTCGTGGAGCTCCCGCGTCCGGTTGGACGTCACGACGACCACCGGCGGCTCCTCCGCGGCGATCGTCCCCAGCTCGGGCACGGTGACCGTGAAGTCCGACAGCACCTCGAGCAGGAAGGCCTCGAACTCGTCGTCGGCGCGGTCGAGCTCGTCCACGAGGAGCACGGCGCCCGAGCCGGCCTTGAGCGCGCGCAGGAGCGGCCGCTCGAGCAGGAAGTCGGGCCCGTACAGCTCGGAGACCCGGCTCTCGACGGAGACCTCGCCCGCCTGCAGGGCCCGCGCGTAGAGAAGCTGGCGCGCGTAGTCCCACTCGTAGAGCGCCTGCGAGGCGTCGATGCCCTCGTAGCACTGGAGCCGGATCAGGTCGGCGCCGAGGATGCGCGCGAGCGTCTTTCCTACCTCCGTCTTGCCGACGCCCGCCTCGCCCTCCAGGAGCAGCGGCCGGCCCATCGAGGCCGCGAGGAAGACCGCCGTCGCGAGGCCCCGGTCGGGGAGGTAGGACTCCGCCCGCAGGGCCGACTCGACGTCCGCCACAGATCCGAAGTGCATGCCGGAAGCGTACGGGATGGTTGACGTGACAACGACACCGAGCAGGGCGTATTGTCGCCCGTGCAGGACGTCGTACCCTCCGGGGTCCGGGAAGGAGGCCACCGCATGTATCCCGCGAGCTTCGAGTACCACGCCCCGGCGACGATCGAGGAGGCCCTCTCGCTCCTCGAGCGCTACGGCGACGAGGGGAAGATCCTCGCCGGCGGGCAGAGCCTCATTCCGCTCATGAAGCTCCGCTTCGCCTCGCCGCGCGCGATCGTCGACCTGAACCGCATTCAGGGGCTCGACTCCATCGGCGAGGACGACGGGCACCTGGCGATCGGCGCGCTCGTGCGCCACAAGGACTGCGAGCGGTCGGAGGCGCTGCGCGGGCGCTACAGCGTCCTCGGCGACGCTGCGCCCCAGATCTCCGACCCGATCGTCCGCAACCTCGGAACGGTCGCGGGCTCGCTCGCGCACGCCGACCCGCAGGGCGACTGGGGCTCCGCGCTCCTCGCCGCCGGCGCCCACGTCGAGGCCGTCGGGCCGGGGGGCACGCGGACGATCACGCTGGACGAGTTCTTCCAGGGGCCGTTCACGACGGCGCTCGAGCCGACCGAGATCGTCACATCCGTCCGGGTCCCGGATCCGGGGCCGCGCGCGGGCGGGACGTACCTCAAGCTGGAGCGGAAGGTCGGCGACTACGCCACCGTCGGCGTGGCCGTCCACCTCTCGCTTTCGAACGGCACCGTCGGGCGGGCCGGCATCGCCCTCACCGCCGTCGGCCCGCAGAACCTGCGGGCGCGCGCGGCGGAGGAGAAGCTCGCCGGCGCCGCGCTCGACGACGACACCATCCGGGAGGCGGCGGAGCTCGCCGCCGAGGCCGCGCAGCCGCGCTCCGACCACCGCGGCAGCGCCGACTACAAGCGGAGCGTCGTCCGCGTCTTCACGGAGCGAGGGCTCCGGAAGGCCGCCGAGACGGCGCAGGCCGCGTAGGGAGGGGAGGAGCGATGACCGAGACAGCGGTCGAGACCGGTGCGCTCACGCGCGCGCTCACCGTCACCGTCAACGGGGCCGGGCGCTCGGCGGAGGTGGAGAACCGGCTCCTGCTCGTCCACCTCCTGCGCGAGACGCTCGGGCTGACCGGCACGCACGTGGGTTGCGACACGACGAGCTGCGGCGCCTGCACCGTTCTCCTCGACGGGGTGCCCGTGAAGTCCTGCACGGTGCTCGCGGTGAGCGTGGAGGGCCGGGAGATCACGACGGTCGAGGGCCTGGCGGGCGCCGCCGGCCTGAGCCCGGTCCAGGAGGGCTTCCACCAAGAGCACGGGCTCCAGTGCGGGTTCTGCACGCCCGGGATGATGCTGGCCTCGACGGCGCTCCTGGCCGAGAACCCCGACCCCAGCGAGGAGGAGATCCGCTGGGCGCTCAGCGGCAACATCTGCCGCTGCACGGGCTACCAGAACATCGTCAAGGCGGTGCAGTACGCCAGCGCGAAGATGAAGGAGGCGAGCTAGATGTCGGCCACCGAGGAGATCCGCGGCATCGGCCACTCCGTCAAGCGCATCGAGGACGCCCGCTTCCTGCAGGGGCGAGGCCAGTACTTCGACGACCTGACGCTGCCCGGCATGCTCCACCTCGAGTTCCTGCGCAGCCCGTTCGCCCACGCGCGCGTCGTCTCCATCGACGCCTCGCGGGCGGAGGCGCTCCCGGGGGTCGTCGCGGTCGTCACGGGCGAGCTCCTCGCCCAGCACGACCTCGCCTGGATGCCCACGCTCTCCGGCGACACGCAGGCAGTGCTCGCCACGGACAAGGTGCGCTTCCAGGGCCAGGAGGTCGCCGCCGTCATCGCCGAGTCGGCGTACGTCGCGAAGGACGCCGTCGAGCTGATCGACGTGGACTACGAGCCGCTCGAGGCCATCACGTCGCCCCAGCAGGCCCTCGCCGAGGGCGCGGCGGTGATCCGGGACGAGAAGGAGGGCCAGGAGGGGAACCACATCTACCACTGGGAGGCGGGCGACAAGGAGGCGACCGAGCGCGCGTTCGCCAAGGCGGACCGCGTGGTCGAGCTGGACACCTTCTACCCCCGCTGCCACCCGGCCCCGCTCGAGTGCTGCGGCTGCATCGCCGACGTCAACTCCGCGACCGGCAAGGCGACGATCTACATGACCTCCCAGGCTCCGCACGCCCACCGGACGCTCTTCGCGCTCGTGGCGGGCCTGCCCGAGCACAAGATCCGCATCGTCTCGCCGGACCTGGGCGGCGGCTTCGGCAACAAGGTGCCGATCTACCCCGGCTACGTCTGCGCCACCGCGGCCTCGCTCCTCATCGGGCGGCCGGTGAAGTGGGTGGAGGACCGGACCGGGAACCTCATCTCGACCGGCTTCGCCCGCGACTACCACATGCACGGCGAGCTGGCGCTCAAGGGCGACCGGATGGTCGGCCTGCGCGTGAAGATGCTCTCCGACAACGGCGCGTTCTTCGCGGACGCCCAGCCGACGAAGACCCGCGCGGGGCTGTTCCACATCGTGACCGGCTCGTACGACATCCCGGCCGCCCACGTGATCACGGACGGCTACTACACCAACAAGGCACCAGGCGGGGTCGCGTATCGCTGCTCCTTCCGCGTCACGGAGGCGTCGTACCTCATCGAGCGTCTCGTGCAGAACGCCGCCTACGAGCTGGGGATGGACTCGGCGGACCTCCGCAAGAAGAACTTCATCCGCGAGGATCAGTTCCCCTACCCATCGGCGACGGGCTTCGTCTATGACTCCGGCGACTACCACGGGGCGATGGACAAGGCGCTCGAGATGATCGGCTACCAGGACCTCCGGCGCGAGCAAGAGGAGGCCCGGGCCGAGGGCAAGCTGATCGGGATCGGCCTCGCCTCCTTCACGGAGGTGGTCGGAGCC
>JBOHAK010000334.1:0-9610 GCA_050697795.1 Gaiellaceae bacterium | reverse complement strand
GGGCTGGGGAGCGCGCTCGTGCACGCCGCCCGCGGAACCGACGAGGAGGGTGCGGCCGCCCTCCACGAGGGCAGCAGGCTCGCCGAGGAGGCCGGCAACCGCCGGCTGGCGGCGACGGGAGTACGGGAGCTCGGCTGGGTCGAGTTCCTCCGCGCCCGCTACGACCGCGCGGAGGCGTCCCTGACCACCGCCGCCGACCTGGCCCGCGGCAGCGACGAGGAGCTCGCCTGGGTCGACGTGATCCGCGGGAGCTGCCGGAGCGACGTGGGCGACTACGCGGCCGCCGGCGAGCTCCTCCGTGCGGCCGTCATCCGGTCGGAGCGAGCCTCCTCCGCCCACCTCGCGGCCTTCGCCCGCACCATGCTCGGCCGCCTCCACCTGCTGCGCGGCGAGCTCGACGAGGCCCGGGGCATCCTCGACGAGACCCTCGAGTACGTCGCGGCGCGAGGGCTGACCGCGTTCCAGCCCTGGCCGCAGTCGTTCCGCGCCGAGCTCGACCTGCTCGACGGCGACGTCGACGCGGCGGAGGAGCGCTTCGAGCACGCCTTCGCCCTCGGATGCCAGGTCGGCGACCCGTGCTGGGAGAGCGTCGCGGCGCGGGGCCTCGGGCTCGTCGCCGCCGCGCGGGGAGACGCCGCGCGGGCGCTGGAGCTGCTCGTCGACGCGCCCAAGCTCTGCCGTCGGCTCCCCGACACGTACCTCTGGATCGAGGCGTACGGACTGGACGCCCTCTGCTCGCTGGCCCTCGAGCAGGGGGCCGAGGCCGGCGGACGCTGGATCGACGAGCTCGAGGCGATCGCCGCCCGCCACGGCATGCGCGAGCTCCTCGCCCGGGCAACGATCTACCGGGCGCGCCTCGGTGAGCCCGGTGCGCTGGACGCGGCCCGGTCGCTGGCGGCGCAGATCGACAACCCGGTGCTCGACGAGCTGCTCGGATCGGCCGAGACGATCCCGGCGGCCCGCTGACCCGTCGTCCTGGATGATGACGGCCGCATGAGCACGGTCGCCGTCATCGGTCTGGGCGCGATGGGAACCCGCATCGCGCGCCGCCTCCTGGCTGCGGGCCACGAGGTCTCCGTCTGGAACCGGTCGCCCGCCAGGGCGGAGGGGCTCGCGGAGCTAGGGGCGACCCCGGCCGCGAGCCCCGCCGAGGCCGCCGGCCGGTCGGAGGCGGTGGTGACTACGGTCTCCGACCCGGCCGCCCTCGAGGCGGTGAGCGAGGGGTCGTCCGGGATCGCGGCGGGCGCCGGAGCCTCGGCCACCGTCATCGAGATGTCGACTGTCGGGCCGGCGGCCGTGGCGCGGCTCGCCTCCGTGCTGGGGCCGGGCACGGGCCTGCTGGACGCGCCCGTCCTGGGAAGCGTCTCCGAGGCCGAGTCCGGCTCGCTGAGGATCTTCGTGGGAGGGCCCGCCGAGCTCGTCGAGCGCTGGACTCCTCTGCTGTCGGAGCTCGGCGCGCCGCTGCACGTCGGCCCGCTCGGCGCCGGCGCGGCGGCCAAGCTCGTGGCCAACACGACGCTCTTCGGAACCCTCGGCGTGCTCGGCGAGGCGCTCGCGCTCGCGGACGGGCTCGGCCTCTCGCGCGAGGCGGCGTTCGACGTCCTGGCCGAGACGCCCCTCGCCGCCCAGGCCGAACGGCGGCGCGCCGCGATCGAGAGCGGCGAGTTCCCGGCCCGCTTCTCCCTCGCGCTCGCACGCAAGGATGCCGACCTGATCGCCGCCGCGGCCGACGCGGCAGGCGTCGACCTGCGGCTCGCCGACGCGGCGCGGGCCTGGCTCGCCGACGCGGAGGCGGACGGCCTCGGCGATCGCGACTATTCGGCCGTGCTCGAAAGGATCCTCGGCAGGGACGCCTAGAGGAGGATGCGGGCGGCGGTCTCCGGCGGGCAGCCGGCCTGGCGGAGACGGACGGCGAGGTGGAGGTCGACCTCGGGACGGAGCGCGAGCTTGAAGGCGAGCCGGTGCTCGTAGCCGGCCGCGAGGAGGCTGGCATGCCGCCACGAGAAGACCCGTTCCTCCTCGGTCGCGAGGCCTGCGAGCTCGTCGGTGATCGAATTGATGGCGGACATCTCTCGTCTGCCTCTTAGACGAAGTTCGCGCGAGAATCCTTCCCGGTTCACGCGCCGCCGCGGGTAGCGTGTGGGCCGATGGCGGCGGGCGGAGGATGGCTGGAGAGAGTCGAGGGTCGCGACGGGCCCGTCCTCTGCGGCGTCGACGGCTCGGACGCGTGGCCGCCGAGGTCGGCTCGCCCGACGCGGAGCATCGCGTCGAGTTCGGCGCCGCCGCGGGTCGTATCCTGGCCGTCAGCGAGACGGAGGGAGCATCCCTGGTCGTGCTCGGCACCCGGGGGAGGGGACGGATGAAGGCCGCGATGCTAGGGAGCGTGTCCCGCGAGGTCGCGGCCCCGCGCTCCCTGCCCGGTCCTCGTCGTCCCGGGCGACTTAGGCGCTAGGCCTTCCCCCTTCCGAACCGGAGGTAGAGAGCCGGAACGAGGAAGAGGTTCGCGAAGGTGGAGGTGACGAGGCCGCCGAGGATGACGATCGCCATCGGATGCTCGATCTCGTGTCCGGGGATGTCGCCGGCCGCCGCGAGGGGCACGAGAGCCAGACCCGTCGCCAGCGCCGTCATCAGGATCGGCGACAGGCGCTCGAGCGCTCCGCGGAGGATCAGGCTGGGCCCGAACGACTCTCCCTCCTGCCGCTCGAGGTGCTGGTAGTGATTGATCAGCAGGATGCCGTTGCGCGCGGCGATTCCGAACACGGTGAGGAAGCCGACGAGCGAGCCGAGCGAGATTGTGCCGCCCGTGCCAAAGGCCGCGAGCGCACCGCCCACGAGCGCGAGCGGCAACGTGAGGAAGAAGAGCGCCGCCAGGCGCCAGCTCCCGAACGCGACCTGGAGAAGGGCGAAGACTGCCACTGCGGCGGCGAGCCCGTAGAGGCGCAGGCGGTCCTGCGCCGCCTCACGCTCGGCCGACTCCCCCAGCACCTCGGCCGCGTAGCCGGGCGGAAGTTCGACGTTCGCGAGCCGGCGCTCGACGTCCTCGACGACGGAGCCGAGGTCGCGACCGCCCACGTCGGCGCTCACGTCGATGCGACGCGTGACGTCCTCGCGCCTGATGATGTTGGGAGTCGGGGCGATGCGAATATCGGCGACGTCTTCCAGCGCCACCTGGCGGCCGTCCGGCGTGTCGACCGGCAGGTCGCGGATGCTGGTGAGGCTCGTCCGCGCGTCGGGCTTGCTCCAGATGTTCACGTCGAAGACGCGCGTGGGCCGCCAGATGTCGTTCACCTCGATGCCCTGGACGAGTGCGGCGGCTGCGCGTCGCACGTCGCCGGGCTTGAGCCCGCGACGCCCGGCCGCGGCCAGCTTCGTCGTCACCTCGACGTGCGGCACGTCCTCCTGGAGCTCGGTGTGCAGGTCGACGAGCCCGTCGACGCCCGTGAGTTCCTGCTGCACCTCGTCCGCCGTCCTGCGTAGAACCTCCAGGTCGTCGCCCGAGATGCGCACCACGATGGCCTGGCTCGCCCCGGTCAGCACCTCCCTGATGCGCTCCTTCAGGTACGTCTGGACGTCTCGGAAGAGGCCCGGGTAACCACCCACGGCTTCCTGGATGGAAGCCAGCGTCGCGTCGTAGTCGGCCTCCGGTGCGACGCTGACCCAGTTCTCGCCGAAGTACACGTCGACGACCTCGTCTGCGAAGAGCGCCTGCCCGATGTGGGAGCCGCAGTTGCGGACGCCCGGGATCTCGCGCAGCTCGCGACAGGCCTGCACCGAGATCCGCGTCTCCTCCGGGAGAGACGTGCCGGGCTTGGTGAGCCAGTGCATGAGGAAGTCCGCTCCTTGAAGTCCGGCAGCAGCGACTGCCCGAGGAGCGGGGTCACGGCGAGCCCGCCGACCGCGAGGGCGCCGGCGCCGAGGAGAGCCGCGGCCGGTCTCGCGATCACGCGCGAGAGGGCCGCCTCGTAGCGGCGCTTCAACCAGCGCACGAGCGGCGCCTCGCGGCGGTGGAGGGGCGCCCCGCGCAGGAGGATCAAGGCGAGCGCGGGGGTGACGGTGAGCGCGATCACCATGGAGGCGAGAACGGCCAGTGCGTAGGAGAGCGCCAGCGGCTCGAAGAACGCGCCGGATAGCCCTTCGAGGAAGAAGACCGGCACGATGGCGACGACGTTGATGAGCGTGGCGTAGACGATCGGCGTGCGCACCTCGAGCGAGGCCTGGAGGATGACGCCAGCGATAGAGCTCTCACCTCCGTCCTGCCGATGGAGCCGGAGGCGCCGCCAGGTGTTCTCGATGTCGATGATCGCGTCGTCCACCACGACCCCGACGGCGATCACGAGCCCCGCCAGGACCATCACGTTCATCGTCTCGCCCCGGAGGTACAGCACGAGCGCCGCCGCCATCAGCGAGAGCGGAATGGAGACGAGGCTGATGAACGCGGTCCGCCACTCGAAGAGGAAGGCGACCAGGATCAGGACGACGAGGATGCACCCGATCAGCAGGGCCAGGGTGAGGTTGTCGATCGCCATCTCGATGAAGGTCGCCGGCCGGAAGATCGTCGAGTCGATCTCGATGCCTTCGAGGCCGGGCCGCAGTGCGTCGAGCGCCTCCTCCACGCCGCGGGTCACCTCGAGCGTGTTCGCTCCTGGGAACTTCTCGACGATGAGCAGAAGACCGGGGCCGTCGTTGACGACGGCGTCGCCGATCAGCGGCGGATGTCCCGTGACGACGTCCGCCACGTCGGCCAGTCGAATCGTCTGGCCGGCGCCGTTCTCGAAGCTGACCTCCGCCAGGTCCCCCGGCTCGACGACCGGCAGGACGTTCACGACCCCGAGGCGCTGGTTCGGTGTGTCGACGAACCCTCCGGTTCCGACGAGTGCGCCGGGCGAGTGACTGAGCAGCGGAGCGTCCAAGGCGTTGGACGTGACCTCCATGACGCGGTTCACGGAGACGCCGTGCGCGCGCAGCCGGTCGGGCTCGACGAGGACCAGCCGCTGCTCCTTGCGCTGGCCCCAGATCGCCACGTTGGCCACCCCGGGCACGCGCAGCAGGCGCTGACGGATCGTGTGCCGCGAGATCGACGACAGCTCGATCAGGGAGAGCTCGTCCGACGAGAGACCGATCTTCATGACCCGGCTGGTCGACGAGAGAGGCGGCATCATGGCGGGCGGGACCGCCCAGCTGGGCAGAGAAGGGGCGATGGTGGCCAGCCGCTCCTGCACCAGCTGACGGGCCGTCAACATCTCGGTCCCGCGCTGGAAGATGAGCGTGATCGAGGAGAGTTGCGGGACCGAGCTGGAGCGGATCACGTCGAGCCCGGGCAAGCCGTTGAGCTGGTGCTCGAGAGGCACGGTGACGAGCTCCTCCACCTCGGCAGCGGAGAGACCGAGCGTCGGCGTCTGGATCTCGACCCGCAGCGGCGCGAACTCGGGGAAGACGTCCACCCGCGCGTCGCGCCTGAGCTCCGTGACGCCGAAGACCATCATGGCGACGGCGGCCAGGACGACGATGAAGCGGAATCTCAGGCTCGACCCAACGATCCAGCGCATCGTGCGAGCGCCCTCCCGGCGCCTAGTGGTCGACCTCGAACTCGGTCCCGAGCAGGAGAGCGGCGCCCACGCTCACGACGTTCGTGCCGACACGGGGCCCGTCGGAAAGGAAGGCGAGCGCCCCGTCGATGCGCTCGACCTCGATAGGGGCCCGGACGAAGACCAGCGGCTCGGGGCTGGTGTAGACCCATGTCTGTCCGTCCGTGTCGTAGAGCACTGAGGCGTACGGGACGACGGTCTGCCCCGTCCCGGCGTCGGCGCCGGGAGCTACGCGCACCGGGGCCGTCTGCAGGTCGATGCGCTCCGCGGCGCGCTCGGTCAGACGAACGCGCACAAGGCTCGTTCCCTCCAACGGCTCCAGCACCGCCGGCGCGGCGGAGCTCGCCGCTTCCGCACCCGAGTCTCGAGTCACCCACCAGAGCGCCAGGCCTGCGACGACCACCAACGCCACGCCGATCGACACGAGGGCAGAACGCCGACTGCCGAGCCGCATCGCAATGTCGCCTCTCTCCGCCACCTGGACCTCCGATCTCTAGTCCACCCGCGACCCGGCCGGCTGACCCGCCACCGCGAGACGCTCGGGCTTCGGCTTCGGTGCGAACCGCAGGTAGAGGGCCGGTACGAGGACGAGGGTGAAGAACGTGGACGTGACCAGACCGCCCAGGACGACCACCGCCAGAGGGTGCGCGATCTCCAGCCCGGGGCGATCGCCCAACACCGCCACCGGCAGGAGGGCCAGCCCGACCGCGAGCGCGGTCGTCACGGTCGCCGTCAGACGCTCCTCGGCGCCGCGTACGACGAGCTCAGGGCCGTGGACCACGCTCTCGGAGCGACCGAGGCGCTGGTAGCCGCCGATCATGAGGGTGCCGTTTCGAACCGCCAGGCCGAACACCGCGAAGAGCCCCGTGAGCGTCCCCAGGGAGAGCGCGCCGCCCAACGCGAAAGCGGCCAGGACCCCGCCGCTCACGGCTAGCGGGACGGTCAGGAGAAAGATTGCCGCGAGGCGCCAGCTACCGAACGCGGCCTGCAGGACAAGGAAGATCGCAATGGCGGCGACGACCGCGACGCCCACGACCCTCCGCGCGGCGGCCTGCCGCTCGGTGGATTCCTCGAGCACCTCCGCCCGGTACTCGAGCGGGAAGTCGATCTCCTGCAGGCGGCGCTCGACATCGACGATCGCGGAATCCAGGTCACGGTCGCGAACGCCGGCGAGGACGTCGATACGGCGCGAGGCGGCCTCTCGTTCGATGACGACCGGAGCCGGGGCGACGCGCACCTCGGCCACGTCGCCGAGGCGCACGTGGCCGCCGCTCGGAGACTCGACGAGCAGATCGCGAATCGTCGTGACGCTGGCTCGCACCCCTGGGACACCGAGCACTACCACGTCGAAGACCTTCTGCTCCTCGAAGAGCGCCCCGACGACGATGCCCTGCACGAGGGTGGCGGCGGCACGGCGTACGTCGCCCGGGTTGACCCCGGCGCGGCCGGCGGCGGCGAGATCGACCTCGATCTCGAGCGTCGGCTCCGCTGCCTGCGCCTCGACGCGCGGATCGCCGATGCCTGCGACGCTGGCAAGGGCATCTCGCACCTCTCCGGCCTTCTCGCGGAGAACGTCGAGCTCGTTGCCGTAAAGACGAACGACGAGCGGCTCGTCCCGCCCGACGAGCGCGGCGAGGCCGTCGTTGTCCCGGTTCACCCTCCCGTCGGCGACAGCTCCCACCGCCCTGACCCGCTCGCTCGAATATGTGATCAGCTCCTGCTCGACCCCGGGGTAGCCGTCCACGATCTCCCGGACGGCTCGGACCGTTTTTTCGTAGTCGGCGTCGGGGTCGATGCTGACCCAGAGCTCGCCCGAGTTGATCCCGGACACCTGATCCGACATCACCGCCCGCCCCACGTGGGCTCCGACGTTGCGAACCCCGGGCACGGCGCGCAGCTCACGGCCGACACGGGTGGTGATCCGGACCATCTCGGGTCGCGACGTGCCGGGAGCGCCGTCGAAGTGGACGAGCAGCTCCGAGTCCTTGAACGTCGGAACGAGCGACCGGTCGAGCAGCGGCAAGGCCGCGATCCCGAATAGGGCGACGAGCCCGGCGGCCGCAGCGACGACAGCCGGTCCGCGAAAGCTCCATGAGAGAACCGCTCCGTAGCCCCGCTTCAGCCCCCGCACGAGCGGAGGATCACGACGGTCGAGCGGGGCGCTCCGCAGAAGGAGGAAGCTCAGGGCGGGCGTCACGGTCAGCGCGACCACCATCGACGCGAGCACCGCCAGCGCGAACGAGACGGCGAGCGGCTCGAAGAAGGCGCGTGGGATGCCCTCGAGGAAGAACACCGGTACGAGTGCCAGGAGAACGACCAGCGTCGCGTGCGCGAGCGGGCTCCTAACCTCGACCGCCGCCTGGGTGACGATGTCCGCGGTCGCCTCGCTCCCGACCGCACCGCGCCGCTCCCGCAGGCGGCGCCACGTGTTCTCGACGCCGACGATCGCGTCGTCGACGACCGCGACAACGGCGAGCGCGACTCCCGCGAAGACGAGCGCGTTCATCGTCTCGCCGCGCAGCGTCAGCACGAGCGCGGCCGCCAGAACGGCGAGCGGGATCGGCACGAGACTGATCACGACGAGGCGCCACTCGAACAGAAGGGCGGCCAGGGCCAGCGCCAGGAGGACGGCTCCTACGAGCAGCGCGAGCGTCAGGTTGTCGATCGCCGCCTCCACCGAGTTCGCGGGACGGAAGATCGTGGAGTCGACATCGACGCCCGCGAGCCCCGGCCGCAGGGCGTCGAGCGCGTCCTCGACTCCGCGCGTCACCTCGAGCGTGTTCGCGCCGGGGAACTTCTCGACCACGAGCAGCAGCCCTTCGGAGTCGGCTACCGACGCATCGCCGATCAGCGGCTGGTGATCCTCGACGATCGAGGCCACGTCCCCGAGGCGCATGTCCGCGGCGCCCGTGACAGGCACCTGGGCGAGGCCCTCGGGCGTCGCGATCGGCAGGATGTGCCGCACCTGCAGCCTCTGGCTGGGGGTGTCGACGAACCCGCCGCTTCCGGGCGTCGAGGCCTCCAGGAAGGTGAGCGGGGAAACCAGCTGCGAGTTGCCGGTCGTGTTGACGATCTGCTGGAGGGACACGCCGCTCTCCCGCAGGCGTTCGGGGTCGACCTGCACCTGGAGCTGATGCTCCCGCTGGCCCCAGATGACGACGTTCGCCACTCCCGCCACGCCCAGCAGCCGGGGCCTGATCGTCCAGCGGGCGAGCAGCCCGAGGTCGACCATCGACACCTCCTCGGAGCGGACGCCGATCATCATCACCCTGCTCGACGACGACAGCGGCTGGAGCATCGCGGGCGGGCTCGACACGTTCGGAAGCGCGTGCGCCTGCGTGAGCCGCTCCTGCACGAGCTGTCGCGTGCCCAGCAGGTCGACTCCGGGCTCGGTCACGAGGACGATCGAGGAGAGGCCCGCAACCGATTCGGAGCGGATCACGTCGATCCCCGCCACCCCGTTGAGGAGGTCTCCCTCGAGCGGAACGGTGATCAGCTGCTCGACCTCGGCGGCGGAGAGTCCCAGCGCCTCGGTCTGAATCTCCACGTACGGAGGCGTGAACTCGGGGAGCACGTCGACCGGCGCGTCGCGGAGCTGACCGGCGCCGACCACCAGCAGCCCAGCGGCTGCGAGGGCGACCAGCAGGCGGAACCGCAGACTCCAGGCGACCAGCGAGCGCATCAGTTGCGCAAGCCCCCTTTCACGTCATCCCCCCGTGAGGGGACGCTCCGCACACGCCCACCTCTACGGGAGCCGGACGGGACCGGTTCTCGGCAGGCCGCGACGCTTCGACCCCGCGCCGACTGGCAAGCTGACGGGATGAGCGGCGAGCTCGCCATCCGGATGCGCGGCGTGGTCAAACGGTACGGGCCGATCACGGCGGTGAACGGGCTGGATCTCGACGTGCCCGTGGGCACGTGCGTCGGGCTGCTCGGCCCCAACGGGGCGGGCAAGTCGACGACGATGCGGCTCCTCACCGCCCAGTCGATCGCCGACGAGGGCGAGCTGGAGGTGCTCGGCTACC
>JBOHAK010000333.1:0-4980 GCA_050697795.1 Gaiellaceae bacterium | reverse complement strand
ACGATCGTCCGCTCCCGCCCGACGACCTCGGCGATCAGCGCGTTCAAGGCGACCTCGGCGGGGATCGGATCCTCGCCGGGCTCCGCGTCCCGGTCGTGCACGACGACGAAGGGAATCTCGCACGACTGGCAGATCCGCGCGAAGACCGGGATGTTGGACTTGCCGCCGCATTCCACGATCGAGACGCTCGCGCGGTCGGCGTCGTGGCCGAGCGCGGCGAAGACCGAGGGGAGCACCAGCTTCTCGGTCCTCCCCTCCACGAGGATCGCGGAGCGGGCGAGGAAGAGCTCGCTCCGCTCGGCGTCGAACTCGCTCACCACGCGAAAGGCCTCGTCCGACTCGAGGGGCTTCGGCCGCGTGATCCGCGTCCCCCGCTCCGCGTCGTGCTCGACGAGGGCGAGCTCCTCGAGACGGGCGACGTTGAGCAGGGCCGGCGCGTGCGTCGTGTAGACCACCTGGTTCCCCGCAGCGGCGAAGGCGCGCAGGCGGCGGTAGAGATAGCGCTGGGTCTGGGGGCGCAGGAAGAGCTCCGGCTCCTCGATGAGCAGCACGAGGCCCTCCACCCGCGCCTCGCAGCACGCGTCCACCGCCGCGACGAGCGCCCCCGCCGAGGCGGCGACGGATCCGTCCGGCTCCGCGTCCGCCAGCGTGTCGCGGAAGACCTCGAGCGCGCGCCGGGCGGCCTCGGGCACCGAATCCGTGTCGAGCAGCGTGCCTCCGCGCCGGACCGCCGGCAGGAAGAGGACGGGCGGCGCTCCGTCGGGCGCCGTGCGCGAGACGGCGGGCGGCTGGGCGTCAAGTGCGAGGCGGCGGCCGTCGTCCAGGCGCGCCTCGACCGCGATCGTCGCGCCTCCGTCCCGCCGCACGTCCTCGCGCCGGAGCGGCGCCTGCGGCTCGAGGAGCGCGCGCACTGCCCGCAGGATGTTCGACTTGCCGGACCGGGCTTCGCCCACGAGCGCCGTGACGCGACCGAGCTCGAGCTCGACGTCGGCCGCCGAGCGGAAGCCGCGGATGCGCACGGCGGCGAGGAGCGCCACGGCCGTTAGACCGCGACGCCGCTCACTTGACCGCCCAGTTCCCGCGCGGGTCGGGGAGCGGCGTGAGCACGCCCTCCAGACGCTCGCGAAGCGGCTCGTAGCCCGGCGGCAGCGACAGCGCCTCCCCGAGCGTCTCGAGCGGCTCGTCCGCCGTGAAGCCCGGCCCGAGCGTGGCGATCTCGAAGAGGACGCCGCTCGGCTCGCGGAAGTAGACCGAGCGGAAGTAGAAGCGGTCGATCACCGGCGTCGGGCGCATTCCGGCCCGGGCGACGCGGTCGCGCCAGGCCTCGTGCTCCTCCAGCGAGGACGCCCACGCGACGTGGTGCACGGTGCCCGCACCGCTCTCGCCCCGCGCCTCGGGCGGCGCGTCGTAGACATAGAAGGAGCCGCGGCTCTCTCCGCGCGCCTCCCAGACTCCGTCGCGCTGCGGCTCGAATCCCAGCGTCTCCTCCAGCAGCGCCCTGCTCGCGTCGGGCTCGGCCGAGTAGGCGCGGACGCCGTCGAAGCCCTCCAGCGCAAGCTCGGCCGGGATCTCGGGATGGCGGGCGACGAGCGGCTCGTCGTCGGTCTCGACGACGCCGATCTCGAGGCCCATGCCCTCCGGGTCGGCGAAGCGCACGCGATCCCCGGTCCGCTCGACGCCGACGCCTGCCGCCGCGAGCCGCTCGGCCCAGAACGTGAGCGCCTCGTCCGAGGCGACGCGCCAGACGACGGTGTGCACCATGCCGGCGCCCGCACGGCCGCGGGGCAGGCCGGGGTACTCGAAGAAGGTGAGGTCGGCGCCCGGGCTGCCCTTCTCGTCGGCGTAGAAGAGGTGGTACACGGTCGGGTCGTCCTGGTTCACGGTCTTCTTGACGAGGCGCAGGCCGAGGACACGGGTGTAGAAGTCGACGTTCCCGGGTGCGTCCGCCGTGATCGCGGTGACGTGGTGGATGCCCTCGAGCTTCATGCTCCTCCGATCAGGTCTCGGTTCCCAGCTCTCGGTAGCGGAAGCAGGAGACGACGTGGTCGTTGACGAGCCCCGCCGCCTGCATGAAGGCATAGCAGACGGTCGGGCCCACGAAGCGGAAGCCGCGCCGCTTGAGCTCCTTGCTGAGCGCGCGGGATTCGTCCGTCTCGGCGGGAATCTCGGCCACCGTCGTCCAACGGTTCACGACCGGTTCGCCGTCGACCACGCCCCAGACGAGGGCCGCCAGGCTGCCGAGCTCGGACTGCGCCTCGAGGACGCGGCGCGCGTTCTCGACCGCCGACTCGACCTTTAGCCGGTTCCGCACGATCGCCGGGTCGGCGAGCAGCTCCTCGATCCGCCGCCCGTCGAAGCGGGCGACCGCCTCCGGGTCGAAGCCGGCGAAGAGGCGCCGGTACCCATCCCGCTTGCGCAGGATGGTCGCCCACGAGAGCCCGGCCTGCGCCCCCTCGAGGACGAGGAGCTCGTAGAGCCCGCGGTCGTCGCGCACGGGCACGCCCCACTCCTCGTCGTGGTAGGCGACGTAGAGGGGATCGCCCTCCGGAACCCAGGCGCACCGGGACGCCGCAGCCATCAGCAGAAGGTCTCCAGCGGCCCGCCGGTCGCCCGCGCGCCCTCCAGGCCGGCGCGCCGGGCCGGCTCGCTCGGCGCAGTGGGGCAGCCGAGCTCCTCGAACTCGCCGTTCGTCACGACGGCGTGCACCCTGCCGAGCCAGCGGGCCGTCACGCAGCCCTCGCGCTGGAGCCCCTCGAGTCCGGCACAGAGCGCCTGAACGAGGAACGGCCGGCGCCGCGTCACGGTCCGGGAGCGAGCGGTCGGATGCCGCCCATCGTAGTCGCCGCCGCGCGTCCGGAGCACGGGGCGAGCGCGGGCCCACCACAACCCGCGCCCGGTATCCCCGCTTGGTCGGGCCTAGCTGAGAACCCCGCAGAACGCGGGCAGCGCGTCGGCGAGAGTCCCGTCGTCGGCTGCCTCGCGGGCGGGATGCTGGCCCGCGGCGAAGACGAGGTCGAAGCGCCCGCCGCCGAGCGGCAGCAAGACGACACGACCGACGTCCCTGAGGTCGTTCCCGACCCTGGCCTGGAGTCCGACGGCCACGATCCGGTTGACCGTTCCGTTCTCGTTGAAGTGCGTCGTCTGGATCAAGGAGTCCGGTCCCTCGCGGAGCGTGAGCCCCGTGAACGTGTTCTGGATCGTGTTGTCCTCCTTGATGTGCACGACCTGCCTCGTGCGGACGCCGTCCGAGTCGAAGAACGTGTAGATGTCGGCGGTGATGTTGATCCGCCAGATCACGCCGAAGTCTCCGCACGCCGTCGGGTTCTGCACGACCTGCATGAGCTGCACGTCGCGCAGGATGGTGGGCTCGTCGGCGGCTGCCGGCGCCGCGAGGACCGCCGCGACGACCGAGGCGGCGCCCAGCGCTAGAAGACGCTTCATCCTTCCTCCCCTCCCTGGGTTCTCGTGCCCGCCCACCCTATTCCACCCTAGAATAGGTATGAGTTGGACCACACTAAACAGCAGCTCGGCGAGGGTCAAGGCCCGACTCCCGATCTCCTCACCACCACGGAGGCCGCGATCCTCGGGCTCCTCGGCCTGAGCGAGCTCTCGGGCTACGACCTGAGCCGGAGCGTGGAGACCGGGATCGGAATGTTCTGGAGCCCGGCCCAGAGCGGCATCTACGCCGTGCTGCCCCGCCTCGTCGAGAAGGGCTACGCGACGACGCGCACCGTCGCGCAGGAGCGGCGACCCGACAAGCAGGTCTACCGGATCACCGACCAGGGTCACGAGGCCCTCCGGCGCTGGATCGAGTCCGGGCCGCCGGAGCCGGACCCCGCCTACAACCCGTTCCTCCTCCGCGTCTACTTCGGCGCCGAGACGACCCCCGACGTCGTCTCCGGCCACGTGGAAGCGCGCAAGCGCGAGGCCGAGCAGCGCATCGCCCTCCTGCACGAGCTGAAGCCTGCGCTCGGCGACGTAGGCACGGCGGCGAGCGAGCCGTACCGCCGCTTCGTCCTCGACTGGGGCCTGGAGTACTACGCGGCCGTCGTCCGCTGGGCCGACGCGACGCTCGCGGAGCTGCGCAAACCCTCCTAGGCGGCGAAGACAAGCGCGTTGCCGGAGGGATCGTGGACGCGGACGCCGCCCTCGACGTCCTCCGGCTCCTGTCCGGCGGCGGCCACGCGGGCGGCGACGCGGTCCCTGTCGGCGGCGCCGGGCAGGACGATCGTGGCGTGCCGCAGCGCTGCCGAGCCGGGCGGCGGAGGTGTCGCGCCGCGGCTCCGCCAGGTGTTCGCGCCGAAATGGTGGTGGTAGCCGCCCGCGCCGAAGAAGGCGGCCGACGGGACGAACTCGGCCATGACGTCGAAGCCGAGCACGTCGCGGTAGAAGACGACCGCGTCCTCCGTGCTCGCGACCTGCAGGTGGACGTGCCCCATGACGGTCCCGGCCGCCAGGCCCTCGAACGGGGCGGTCGCCGGATCGTCCAGCTCCGCAAGGAGACCGCTCACGTCGAGCGGCTCGGTCGTCATGCGCGCCATCACCTGCCCTTCCCACACCGCTCGCGGCCGGTCGGCGTAGATCTCGATGCCGTGCCCGTCCGGGTCGCCGAGGTAGACAGCCTCGCTCACGTAGTGGTCGGACATGCCGGCCAGCGGGACCCGCTCGCGCGCGGCGTGTGCCAGCCAGCGCGCGAGGTCCGCCCGCGCGGGGACGAGCAGCGCGAAGTGGAAGAGCCCGGTGTTGCGGGGCGCCGGACGGGCCCCCGGCTCCTCCACGAGGACGAGCAGCTCCGCGTCCCCGGCGCCGAGCGACGCTCGGCCCGCACCCTGATCCCGGACGTCCAGCCCGACCGAGTCGCGGTAGTAGCGGAGCGAGCGCTCGAGCTCCGCCACCGTCAGATGGACGGGGCCCATGGTGATCGTGGCCGGGATGGACTCGGTGGCCTGGGCGCTCATCTCGCCCGTCCACGATAGCCGC
>JBOHAK010000332.1:0-2629 GCA_050697795.1 Gaiellaceae bacterium | reverse complement strand
CAGGACTCCGGCATCAGCTGCGACCCGGACGACGGCAACGTGCGCCGCGACACGCCGCTGCGCCTGAACTTCGCCAGCGTCTGCCCAGCGCCCGCGCTCGCGCGCGGCATCACCTACGGGCCCGCGCCGGCGCCCGGCACCGGGTGTCCGGCCCTGAACGCGCCCGGCTGCTCGGGCACGCAGCAGCACAACCTCTTCATGTCCGCCTACCTCGCGCCGCTCGGCGTGTCGGGGCAGAACGTCCAGACCCTGGCGCTCGCCAACACCTTCACGTACGGCGGGATTGGCGGCACGCAGGCGACCACGTCCGGCGGCAGCCCCCAGGGGCCGCTCATCTCGACACACGAGCTCGGGCACTCGCTGGGCCAGATGGCCGACGAGTACCCCTACTCCTCCCGTGACGTCGTTCGCCCCTGCTACGCGGGCGGCGAGCCGGGCTCGTTCCACCACACGATCCGCACCAGCACGCAGGACATGATCGACACGCAGCACAAGTGGTGGCGCTGGATCGGCGAGGAGAGTCTCTCGGGCGGCGTCATCGGCTTGTGGGAGGGCGGCAACACGTTCCCGTGCGGCGTCCGGCGTCCGAGCCAGCACTCGATGATGCGCTGGCTCGGCTTCTACTTCGACCAGGTGGGCCGCGAGCACATGACCTACCGGATCACCGGGCGGCGGAACGCCAACGCGATGACGCTCGTCCACACGCCGCTCGGCGAGGTCGGCGCCGAGGACGTCGTCTGGGTCGAGACGCAGCATCCGAAGGACCACGAGCTGACCGTGACCTGGCGCGTGAACGGCGAGGTCGTGCCCGGCACGGGCTCGAGCCGGAACCTCGACCTGGCGGGCGTCGGCGTCTCCGCCGGAGACCTCGTCGGGGTGACGGTGCAGGACGAGACGGAGTTCGTGCGCGATCCGAACTTCAAGAACGGGCCGCGGCTGACCCAGACCCGGCAGTGGACCGTCGGAGCACCCCAGGCGGCGACGCCGGTCGACGCGGCATTTACGCTCTCCACGCCGACCGACCGCCCCGTGGCCGGCGAGGAGGTCGTCTTCGTCGAGACGACGCATCCGACCGACCGGGTGCTGGACGTGACGTGGCGCCTCGACGGCGGGATCGTCCCCAACCCGGCCAACAGCCGCAACTTCGACCTGGGCGGGCAGAACCTCGCGCCGGGCACGTACGCCCTCAGCGCGACGGTGACCGACCCCGCCGACCCGGGCGGCGCCTCGGAGACGCGGACGTGGACGGTCGACAACGTCCTCCCCACCGCGCCCCGGGAGCTCTCCGAGCCGCTCACGTCGCTCTCACAGGTCACCGAGCACAACGTGTACTTCGGGGAGTACGAGATGGGGCTCGAGCCGACCGACGACCAGCCCGGGTTCGTCGTGGGCGAGTTCCGCCTGAACGGCGACGGCTGGTTCAACTACTTCGGCTTCCCCGAGCAGCCCGAGGGGACGCCGTTCACGTTCTCCCACTCGGGCAAGGACGTGAAGGCGCTGACGTACGGAAACCTCGGCACCGGAGGCCTGTCGAAGGCGACGTTCGAGCAGTCTTTCACGGACGCCCACCCGAGCGGAGGCTTCGAGCCGGGGTACGGCACTCACACGGTCGAGCACCGTGCGATCGACGCAGCCGGCAACATCGGCGACGCCGATCACTTCCGGGCGACCGTGCTGCCCGGCGGGTCGCCGGCCTGCACGACCACGCTTACCGGTGTGACCTCGAGGGTCGTGGTGACGAGCGGGGTGACGTGCATCGACGGCACCGTGAACGGCGGCGTCAGGGTCCGCCCGGGCGCGTCGCTCGTCGTCTTCGACGGGTCGCGGATCAACGGCGGGCTCAGGGCCGACGGCGCCGCCGTCGTGCACGTCTTCGGAGCGAGGGTGAACGGGGACACGGTCGTCTCCGGGACGACCGGCGACCTGATCGTGGCGGGCTCGGTCTTCAGCGAGTCCCTCACCGTGGCCGGCAACCGGTCGGCCGACGTCACCATCCCGAGCGGGGACACGCGCAACTACGGCGTCGGCCTCGTCGGCAACACGATCGGCGAGGACCTGGCATGCACGGGCAACGACCCCGGCGTCACCGACTTCGGGGCGCCGAACGCGGTAGGCGGCGCGGCCTCCGGCCAGTGCGCCGAGCTGTGACGCGCTAGCACGCCGGACATGCGGCGGTCGGACGGCAGAGCGCCGTCCCACCGCCGATTCCTCCCTGCCTCGTCGTCGTGAGTTCAGCAATTCCTAAGACCCGCGCAAGACCGTGGCAAGGACTGATTCGTACGGTGCTCGGCGGCTCCAACAGGAGGAGATGCCATGCACCGAGTCAGACAACTCACGGTCGCGACCGCAGCCGCCCTAGTAGCAGTCCTCGCCGCGGCCGCTCCGGCCACGGCGGCCGGCGGGGACCGAGGCGGCAGAGCCGTCTACACACTCACGAACTCCTCGTCCGGGAACGCCGTCGCGGTTTTCAGCCGAGCTGCCGACGGCTCGCTCACCGCTGACGGAACGGTCTCCACCGGAGGCGCCGGAACGAGCGCCGGGCTGGGCTCGCAGGGAGCCCTCGTCCTCGACGGCCGACGGCTCTTCGCCGTGAATGCGGGCAGCAACACGATCTCCGCGCTCCGCGTCG
>JBOHAK010000331.1:0-9525 GCA_050697795.1 Gaiellaceae bacterium | reverse complement strand
GGCGACGCGCGCCGCCGACCCGCCGGCGCTGCCCCCGCCGCCCGAGCCACCTCCGCCGGAGCCGGTACCGCCGCCTCCAGCTGAGCCGCCTCCGCTCGAAGCGTATCCGCCGCCGCCGCTTGGCGCGCTCGGCGCAGCGGGCGCGTCGGGCGCAGGCGCGGTAGGCGCGTCCGGTGCGTCGACGGGCGGATCCACGTCAGGAAGGTCCGGCACCGGGAGCTGGCCGGTCGTCTCGTCGACATCGGGCACGGGAACGGGCACCTGTGGAAGCTGTGCGCCCCCCGCGGGCGCGCCGGCCACCCAGAGCCCGACCATCAGAACGAAAACTGCCGCTTGCCGCATGAGCAACCCCTTCGCTTCGTGCCCTCCCTACCTTTCCACCGGGGCGCGGGCTCAAACGTCGCTTCTCGCGGCCCTGCCGCCTCAGTAGACTCGTCTCATGACCCCCATCTCCTTCGCCCGGGGCTTTCCTGGCCCGGATCTGCTGCCCACCGACGAGTTCGGCGAGTGCGCCAAGGCCGCGCTCGCCCGCGACGGGACAACGGCGCTCAACTACGGCCCGCCGCTCGGCTACCTGCCGCTGCGCGATTGGATCGCCGATCGCCACGACGTCGCCGTCGAGCGCGTCATGATCACGAACGGCTCGCTTCAGGCCTTCAACTTCATCGCGCGCCACCACGTCGAGGCCGGCGCGCGGATCTTCGTCGAGGCGCCGTGCTATGACCGCTCCCTCCTGATCCTGCGGCGGCTCGGCGCCGACGTCACGCCGATTCCGCTCTGCGACGACGGGATCGACCTCGACGTCCTCGAGCCGGAGCTCGCCGCGCAGAGCGGACCGAGCCTCGTCTACACGATCCCGACCTTCCAGAACCCGAGCGGGCGAAGCCTCTCCAAGCCGAACCGGCACCGACTGCTCGACCTCGCCCGGGCCCACGGCGCCACGATCCTCGAGGACGATCCGTACGGCCTCCTGCGCTTCGCCGGCGAGGGGCTGCCGCGCCTGTTCGAGCTCGCAGGCGGAGACGGGGTCATGTTCCTATCCTCGTTCTCGAAGACTGTCGCTCCGGGGATCCGCGTCGGCTTCGCGCTCCTGCCCGAGGAGCTGATGGGGACGATGCAGTCGTTCGTGTTCGAGAACTACGTGTCCCCGGTCATGTTCGTGGAGGCGACGCTCCACGAGTTCGTCGCCCGGGGGCGCTTCGACCCCAACGTCGAACGTATCCGCGCGGGCCTGCAAGTCCGGCGCGACGCCATGATCGCCGCGCTCGCCCGCGAGATGCCCGAGGGAACGAGCTGGAACGAGCCCGACGGCGGGTACTTCCTCTGGGTCGACCTGCCCGACGGGGTGAGCGGGGAGGCGTTGCTCGGGCAGGCGGACGAGGCCGGCGTCACCTTCGTGAAGGGCGCGGACTTCTTCCTCGACGGGGGCGGCGAGTCGGCGGTCAGGCTCGCGTTCTCCTACGCCACGGCCGAGGAGATCGACGAGGGCATCGGCCGGCTCGGGCGCCTCGTCCGCGAGGCCGTGTCCGTCGCCGCGTGAGCCGGGCGCCGTTCGCCGTCGCCGGCCTGGACGAGCTCCAGCGCTTCGGGGACGAGTTCACGATCATCCCGGTTCGGGCTCCGCTCGGGGTCTCGGCGTTCGGCGTGAACGCCTACGAGTCCGCTGCGGTCGGCAGCCCGATCATCGAGGAGCACGACGAGCTCGGCGTGGGCGCCGGACACCACGAGGAGCTCTACGTCGTCCTTCGTGGCCATGCCCGCTTTACCGTGGCCGGGGAGGAGGTCGACGCCCCGGCCGGCACGCTCGTCTTCGTGGGGGACCCCTCGGTCCGGCGCGGCGCCGAGGCGGTCGAGCCCAACACCACGGTGCTTGTCGTCGGCGCGGCCGTGGAAGAGGTCTTCAAGCCCTCGCCCTGGGACGCCTGGCTCGAGGCGCTTCCGAGCTACACGGCACGCGACTTCGAGCAGGCCATCGAGATCCTGGCCCGCGCGCTCGAGCGGCATCCCGACAACCCAAACGTCCTCTACAACCTCGCCTGCTGCGAGGCGCTCGCCGGGCGGCACGACGACGCCCTCGGGCACCTCGTGCGCGCCGCCGAGCTCGACCCGCGGGTCGTCGGGTGGGCGCGCGGGGACTCCGACCTCGCGGCTATACGCGAGGACGATCGCTTCCCGACCTAGAAGGGCTCAGGCCGCGGCGTGGGCGCGGAGCTGGCCCCGGGCGACCAGGCGCGCCTGCTCCGGCGGCTCCAGGCGCGCGCTCTTCGCGGAGCGGAAGGTCGGGCACGGACCGTCCCCCAGGGCGCACAGGGCCGCTTGCCGGAAATAGCAGTCTTTGCAGGTGATTCGTCGCTGCTTCGCCATCGGGTCCGGGTCGCCCATCTTACGACTGACCCCCGGTGCCCGTTAGCGTTGCCGCGATGAAAAACACGCAATTTCCGGAAGGTTCCGACCCGTCGTTGCCGACGGCGAAAACTACTCTGCTGCCAGTGCGGACAACGCCTCGTCGAAGTCGGAGACCGCGACGATCTCGAGGTCGTCGGCTGCCGCGCGGGCGTCCGCGGCGTTCCGGTCCGGGACGAGGAAGACGTCGGCTCCCGCTCTGCGCGCCCCGATCACCTTCTGCTTGATGCCGCCGATCGGCAGGACGTCGCCCTCGAGGTTGAGCTCGCCGGTGGCGACGATCGTCCGGCCGCCGTCCACGTCGTCTCCGAGCTCGTCGACGATGTCGAGGGCGAAGGCGAGCCCTGCCGACGGCCCGCCGATCGAGCCCGCGTCGATCTCGATGTCGATCGGGAATTGGAAGTCCTCGGCGTCCTGCACCTGGACGCCGACGACCGCGCGCTCCGGGTCCTGGTCCGACGCGCGGGTGGCCAGCATGAGCTCGATCGGCTCCCCCTCGCCGCGCTCCACCGTGAGGGACGCCTCGTCCCCGGGGGCGAGGTCGCTCATCGCCCGCTGCAGGTCTGCCGTCGAGGTCACGTCGTCGCCCTGGGCCGCGACGATCACGTCGCCGACCTCCAGCTCGCCGTCCGCGGGAGCGCCCGGCTGTACGAGCACGACCTCGGCTCCGACCGCCTCGATGTCGACCTCTCGGCCCAGCTGCCTGAGCGCCACCGTGATGGCGATGAGCTGGCTGCGCGACATCTCGTTGAGGCTCGACCGCCGGCGCTGGGTGTCGCTCACGCCCTCGGGGTTGATCACGCGCTCCGGGAGCAGGTCGGCGCCCTCGCGCACGCCGGGGAACAGCCGCTCGAAGAGGCTCGCCCGCCCGATGCGCACGTCGACCATGTAGATGCCGCCGTCGCCGGCGGGGCCGATCTCCTCGCCGGGGACGGCCACGAGCGGATCGGTGGGGCGCGCCCGGTCGGGCAGGACGAGGTAGTGGTCCGAGGGGAGGAACGTCAGCGCCAGGCCCGTCACGGCCACGACCGCGAAGACCAGGAGGAAGAGGCGGAACGCGCGGCTGCGAAGCACGGAGCGATCGTAGCCCCGGGACCCCGGCCCGGCGCGGCGAGAGGCGACCCTCAGGCCGTCAGGACGGAGACGACGTCGCGGACGGCGGCTGCGGAGTCGTCCAGGGCGGCGCGCTCGTCGTCCGTGAGCTCGAGCTCGACGATCTCCTCCATCCCGGCGGCGCCGAGCTTGACGGGCACGCCCATGTAGAGGTCGTCGATCCCGTACTCGCCCTGGAGAAGAGCCGTGCAGGGAAGCACCCGCTTCTGGTCGAGCACGACCGCGTCCACCATCTGAGCGGCGGCCGCCCCGGGCGCGTACCAGGCGGACGTGCCGAGCAGCTTGACGATCTCTCCGCCTCCCTTGCGCGTCCGCTCCACCAGGGCCTCGATCCGGTCGTCGGAGACGAGCTGCCGGAGCGGGACGCCGCCGACCGTGGTCGCCGAGACCACCGGCACCATCTGGTCGCCGTGCCCGCCGAGCACCATGGCGGTGACGTCCTTCGCCGAGGCCCCCGTCTCCCGGGCGATGAACGTGCTGAAGCGTGCCGTGTCCAGGATCCCGGCCATGCCGAAGACGCGCTCGCGCGGCCAGCCGGAGACGTTCTTCGCCACGTGGCACATCGCGTCGAGCGGGTTGGAGACGACGATCAGGATCGCGTCGGGCGAGCGCTCGGCCACTTCGTGGGTGACGGAGCCCACGATGCCCTCGTTCGTGCTCACGAGGTCGTCGCGGCTCATGTCGCCGGTCCGCGGCACGCCCGCCGTGACGACGACCACGTCGGAGCGCTCCGTCTCTTCGTAGCCGTTCGTGCCGACGACAGACGGCTCGTAGCCGAGCACCGGGGCCGCCTGGTCGATGTCGAGCGCCTTCCCCTGCGGAAGGCCCTCCTTGATGTCGACGAGGACGACGTCGGCGTAGTCGCGGCGCGCGATCTCCTGCGCCGCGGTCGCGCCGACGTTCCCGGCACCGACCACCGTCACCTTCCGTCTCATGGTCTTATCTCATCCTCCCGAGCGAAGCGACGGGACAAGCTCACACCCGTGGAAAGTGCGAAGCATTTTCCACGGCTTCGATGATCGCGTCGGCGACCTCGCTCGTCCCGACGGCAGTGGGGTCGTCGCGGGCTGGCTTCATGTCGTAGGTCACGGAGCTGCCCTCCGCGATGACGGCGGCGACGGCCTCCTCGAGGCGGTCGGCGGCGTCGCGCTCCTCGAGGTGGCGGAGCATCATGACGCCGGAGAGCATCATCGCCATCGGGTTCACCTTGTTCTGGCCCTTGTACTTCGGCGCAGAGCCGTGCGTGGGCTCGAACACGGCCGCGTGAGTGCCGAAGTTGCCGCCCGGGGCCAGGCCGAGACCGCCGACGAGGCCGGCGCAGAGGTCGGAGACGATGTCGCCGTACAGGTTCGGGCAGACGAGGACGTCGTACTCCTCCGGGCGCTGGACGAGCTGCATCGAGATGTTGTCCACGATCCGGTCCTCGAACTCGACGTCCTCGTTCTCAGCCGCAACCTCGCGCGCGACGCGCAGGAAGAGGCCATCGGTGAACTTCATGATGTTGGCCTTGTGGACGGCCGTGACCTTGCCGCGGCCGTTCCTGCGCGCGTAGTCGAAGGCGAACTCGACGATGCGGCGGGTGCCGCTCACCGAGATCGGCTTCAAGCTCAGGCCCGAGTCCTGGCGGACTCGTGCCTGACCGCGGCGCTCCAGCCAGTCGATGAGCTCGTGCGTCTCGTCGCTCCCTTCCTCGAACTCGATCCCCGCGTACAGGTCCTCGGTGTTCTCGCGGATCACGACCAGGTCGACAGTGTCGTAGCGGGAGCGCACGCCCGGGTAGCTCTTGCACGGGCGCACCTGTCCGTAGAGATCCAGGCTTTTGCGCAGCCCGACGTTCACCGAGCGGAAGCCGGTGCCGACCGGCGTCGTGATCGGGCCCTTGATGGCCGTGCCGTTGCGCTTGATCGACTCGAGCACGTGGTCGGGCAGCGGGTTTCCCCCGTGCTCGTCCATGACGTCGGCGCCGGCCTCCTGGACGTCCCACTCGAGGTCGACGCCGGTCGCCTCGAGGACGCGGCGTGTTGCCTCGGCGATCTCGGGCCCCGTCCCGTCGCCGGGGATGAACGTGACGCGGTGAGCCACTCCGCGGGGGACTCTAGCGAGGCTCGGGCGGCCGGGGTCCGGGTAGATTGCAGCCCGTGAACGAGTTTCGGCCAGGACTCGAGGGCGTCGTCGCGTTCGAGACGGAGATCGCCGAGCCCGACCGCGAAGGGGGCGCGCTCCGCTACCGGGGCGTCGACATCGAGGAGCTCGTGGGCCAGGTTCCGTACGAGCAGGTGTGGGGCCTCCTCGTCGACGAGAACCTCGAGCCGGGGATGCCCGATCCCGAGCCGTACGAGCCGAAGAGCCTGACCGGCAACGCGCCCTCCGACCTCCAGGCCGAGACCGCCCGGCTCTCCAGCGAATGGAGCCTGAAGAAGCTCGTCGACGTCGACGACCAGGAGGTGCGGGACGATCTCGCCCGGCTCTCGGCGCAGATGATGTCGATCGTGGCCAAGTCGGCGGCCGTCCACGACGGCCGGCAGCCGGCTGCCGACGACGTCGTCGAGCGCGGCGACACGGCGGCGGAGAAGTTTCTCCTCCGCTGGCGCGGCGAGGCCGACCCCGACCACGTCAAGGCGATCGACACCTACTGGATCTGCACCGCCGAGCACGGGCTGAACGCCTCGACCTTCACGGCCCGCATCACCGCCTCGACGGGCGCCGACGCCGGCGCGGCCATGTCCGCGGCGGTCGGCGCGCTCTCCGGGCCGCTCCACGGTGGGGCGCCGGCGCGTGTGCTGCCGATGCTCGACGAGGTCGCGGCGTCGGGCGATCCCGAGGGCTACGTGCGGGACCTCCTCGGCAGGCGCGGGCGGATCATGGGCTTCGGGCACCGCGTCTACCGGGCCGAGGACCCGCGCTCGCGAATCCTCAAGCGGGCGGCGAAGGAGCTGGGCTCGCCGCGCTTCGAGGTCGCCGAGGCGCTCGAGGAGGCGGCGCTCGCCGCGCTGCACGAGCGCAAGCCCGACTACGTGATCGCGACGAACGTCGAGTTCTACTCGGCCGTCGTCCTCGACGTGGCGGAGGTGCCGCCCGAGCTGACGCCCGCGATGTTCGCGACGGCGCGGGTCGCCGGCTGGTCGGCGCACATCCTCGAGGAGAAGCGCACGGGGCGGCTCATCCGGCCCTCGGCGAGGTACGTCGGGCCGGCCTCCCGCTCGATCGCGTCCGTTGGCTAGCCTCGCCGAGGCCGTCGGGCGCGCCGCCGAGCTGACCGACGAGCGCGCGCTCGCCGACCTGCGCCGCGAGATCGACGACGACCTCGAGGCGGCCGCACGAAGCCAGGACTACCGCGAGCGCGCTCTCGCCTACCGCGCGATCGGCCAGCTCCGCTTCAACCGGAAGACGGAGCTCCTGCGGCGCGGGCTCGAGGACGGGAGCCCGGCGGCGCGCGGCTCGGCTCTGCTCTCGCTCGAGCTCCTCTCCCGGGCCCACCCCGGCCTCGTGAACGCCGTGCGGCCGACCCTGCACACCCTCGCCAACGAGGATCCCAACGCCGCCGTCCGTCGGCTCGCGGTCCTCTCCCTGAAGAACGGCTCGCCGCAGGCGGACACGCTCACCCTGCTCGCCCATCTCGGCCGCGAGGCGGAGGAGAAGGATCTGCGCGCCGCCGCGGACACGGTGCACCAGGCGCTGAAGAAGAAGGCCGCTGCACGCTGACCGGCTTGACGCCGGACGCTTCAGTTTGTAAAGCTAGCGCCGCCACTTCAAAAACTGAAGCGAAGGGGGAGCCATGCCCGAGCGCAACACGCTGCTGGCCGCGAACGAGGTCTTTGCGGATTCCTTCACGCAGGGGCACCTGCCGATGCCGCCGTCCCGGAGGCTCGCGATCGTCACCTGCATGGACGCGCGCCTCGATCCCGCTCGCTTCCTCGGGCTCGAGCCCGGCGACGCGCACGTGATCCGCAACGCGGGCGGCCTTGTCACCGACGATGCGATCCGCTCGCTCGTCATCTCGCACTGGCTGCTGGGGACGCAGGAGGTCGCCGTGATCGCCCACACCGACTGCGGGATGCTGACCTTCTCGAACGACGACCTCCGCGGCCGGCTGCGCGCGGAGGCGGACGCCGACGCCTCGCAGGTCGACTTCCGACCCTTCGTGGACCTGCGGGAGAGCGTGCGCGGGAGCCTGCGCGCGGTGCGCGAGTCCCCGTTCCTCCCCGACTCGCTCGAGCTCAGCGGGTGGATCTACGACGTGCGGGACGGCCGGCTCGCCGAGGTCCGTCAGGTGGCGAGGGCCGCCTAGATGCAGCTGCACGACCCGCGGCGGCGGATGACCCCGCACGCCGGGCACCTGCGCTCGTCGCGCTGCTCGAGCATCCGGTAGCGCTGCGCGAGCCAGACGAGGAGCGTGCCCAGGCCGCTGCCGAGGACGAGCGGGCCCAGGATGTTGGGGTCGAGGTTTTCCATCGCTTCCTAGGAAGAACGGGTCCGGCGCGCATGCGGATGCGCTTTGAAGTAGGTCTCGCGCCTGCGCCGATCCGAAACATGCGTGTAGAGCTCGGTCGTCCCGAGATCGGCGTGGCCGAGCATCTCCTGGACGCTGCGGAGGTCGGCGCCCCCCTCCAGGAGGTGGGTCGCGAACGAGTGGCGGAGGAGGTGAGGGTGGATCCGCTCGGGGTCGAGCCCGGCCCCGGCGGCCAGGCGGCGCAGGATCAGGAAGGCGCCGCCGCGCGTGAGCGGGCCGCCCTGCGCGTTGAGGAAGAGCTCGGGGCGGTGCCGGCGGTCGAGGTAGGGCCGGCCGCGGGCGAGGTAGCGGCGGAGCGCCTCCACCGCCTGGGAGCCGAGCGGGACGACGCGCTCCTTGTCTCCCTTGCCGACGCAGCGGACGGTACGCGCCTCGAGGTCGACGCCGCCGCGCTCGAGGCCGACTGCCTCGCTCACGCGCAGGCCGGCGCCGTAGAGCAGCTCGACGAGCGCGCGGTCGCGGAAGCTCCTCGGCGTCGTGCCGTTGGCGGCGTCGATCAGGCGCTCGACCTCGCCGAGCGACAGCGAGCGGGGGAGGCGGCGACGGCGACGCGGGAGGTCGACCTCGGCGGCCGGGTTGTCGGCGCGCTGGCCGAGCGCGACCAGGTGGCGGTAGAAGCTGCGCGCGGCCGCGGCCCGTCGCGCCACCGAGCTGGGAGCCTGGCCGCGCGCGCGGAGGTCGGCCAGCCAGGCCTCGACCTGCTCTGCGCTCGCGGTCGCCGGTGGGCCTCCGAGGTGTGCCGCGAGGTCGGCGAGGTCGCGGCGGTAGGCGTCCACGGTGCGCGGCGCCCGCCGCGCGGCGAGGAGCGCGAGGAACCCCTCGACCGCGGGGTCAGGCGCGGGGGTGGGCACGGTCGTAGACCTTTCGGAGGCGCCGCGCGTCCACGTGGCTGTAGATCTGGGTCGTCGAGAGCGACGAGTGGCCGAGCAGCTCCTGAATGGTGCGCAGGTCTGCGCCTCCCTCGAGCAGATGCGTGGCGAAGGCGTGGCGGAGGCGGTGCGGGTTCGGGAGCAGCCGGCGCAGGGTGGACGTGTCGAGCGGCCGTCCGCGCGCCGAGAGGAAGAGAGTGTCCACGGCCCCGCGCGCGAGCTGCGGCCGCCCGTCCTCCAGATAGACGCGCAGCCGGTAGGCCGCCTCCTCCCCGAGCGGGACGACCCGCTCCTTGCCGCCCTTCCCGTCCACGCGCACGAGCTCCTGCTCGAAGTCCACGTCGGCGAGACGGAGGCTCACCGCCTCCTGGGCGCGCAGCCCGGCCGAGTACACGAGCTCGAGCAGCGCGCGGTTGCGAAGCCCCAGCGGCCCGTCGTCGCCGGCGCCCGCGATCAGGTCGTCGGTCTCGGGCGGCCGCGGCGCGTGGGGGAGTCGCCGGCGGCGGCGCCCGGAGACCGACAGGTCCGGGACGCGGCTCGGGCCGAGCGTGGCGCGGACGAGCGAGCGCGCGGCCGCCAGCTTCCGCGCCACCGTCGTCTGCGCGAGCTTCCGCGGTCTCCGCCCGGGCC
>JBOHAK010000330.1:0-14605 GCA_050697795.1 Gaiellaceae bacterium | reverse complement strand
GCCGCCCGGCGGGCGGACGTCCCGGTCGTCTACACGACCGTCGCCTACGACGAGGAGGGCAAGCGCAGGGCGGCCGCGTTCCTCGAGAAGGTGCCGGCGCTCTTGACCCTCGAGGCGGGCAGCCGCTGGGTCGAGATCGATCCGCGGATCGCCCCGCAGCCCGGGGAGCCCGTCCTCCGGAAGCTGCACGCGTCGGCATTCTTCGAGACGGAGCTCGCGGGCCTTCTCGCCGCTGCCGGATGCGACAGCGTGATCGTCGCCGGCGCCTCGACGTCCGGATGCGTGCGCGCCACGGCCGTCGACGCGCTCCAGCACGGCTACCGGACGGTCGTCCCCCGCGAGGCCGTCGGCGACCGGAGCGCCGGCGCGCACGAGGCGAACCTCTACGACATCGACGCGAAGTACGGCGACGTCGTCCCGCTCGCGGAGACACTCGCACGGCTCGAGGAGCTCGCCGTGGCTCACGCCCCGCGATGATCGTCCGGGACCGCGGCGACTCCTGGCAGGTCGTGCTCCAGCCGGACCACGCCGACCTCTCGGCGCAGTTCGCCCGCGCGTGGGGGAACGCGGACGGCTTCGCGACCCCGACGCCGCTCGACTCGGTCGCCGTCGCAGCCGCGCGCCACGACGACGGCTGGGCAGTCTGGGAGCGCGCGCCCGCGCTCGACCGGGAGGGCGTCGCACCGCGGAACTTCCTGGACGTCGAGGTCCCGTCGCACCTCGCCTTCTACCGGGCGATGATCGCGGCCGTCCTCGACCAGGATCCCTACGCGGGCCTGCTCGTCTCCATGCACGGGGCGGGGATCTACCGGGGGCGGTACGGCACGCAACCCTCCCTGAAGCTGACCTTCGCCGACGAGGTGCTCGACCAGGTCGAGGCCTTCGTCGCCGAGCAGGAGGAGCTCCACGGCCGCCTCGTGACGCGGCTCGGGGTGGGAGAGGACGAGCGCTGGACGAACTACCGCTTCCTCCAGGTGTTCGATCGGCTCTCGCTCTACTTTTGCCTCCGGGACGTGGAGGCGGGCGAGCCCGACACGCTGGAGCCGGTCCCGCGCGACTACCGGGGGGCCGAGGCGGTTCTCGCGCTCGAGCCGGCCGGCCCGTGGCGCGTGCGCGTCGACCCGTACCCCTTCGCAGAGAGCCCGGCGACGTTCCGGCTCGTGCGGCGCGTGCTCCCCAAGGCGGGCGAGCGCGACGCCGAGAGCTTCCGCAGCGAGTTCGCCGCGACCCAGCCGGAGGAGATCGAAATCACGATCGAGCCTCGATAGGCGCGATGTCAGACATCGTGGGATACTCAGAGCCGTGAGCAGCGTCGCACCGGAGGCGGTCGAGGGCACGGCGCAGGTGAACGGCGTCCGGCTCTGGTACCGGATCAGCGGCGAGGGCGAGCCGGTGGCCCAGATCCACGGAGCGGGCTTCGGGCATTTCAACTTCGACCTCGCCACGCCCGCGCTCGCCGGCCATTTCCAGGTCCTGGACTACGACCTGCGCGGGTACGGCCAGTCGGACCGGCCCGTGCAGCACTACGACATGGAGGTCTGGGCGGACGACCTCGCTGGGCTCCTCGACGCGCTCGAGATCGAGCGGGCCCACGTCCACGGCACGTCGATGGGCGGCATGATCGCGATCGTCTTCGCGGGCAAGTACCCGGAGCGCACGGCCTCGGTGGTCGTCAACTGCGCCGCCGCGAAGCTCGGGCACGCGGGCCGCCTCGTCTTCCGGAACTGGATCGACATCGCGCGCCTCGACCCGGCCGGGCCGGGCAGCCGCACGCTGGCCGAGCTGATCGCCTGGCAGGCGTTCTCGAAGGCCTTCCTCGAGGCGCCGGAGGCGGAAGCCGCCGTCGACAACACGCAGCGCATCCTTCGCGACTCGAACGACCTCGAGGTCTTCACCGCCGCCTGCAGGGCCATGTGCGACATGGATCTGCGGGCCTGGCTGCCGAAGATCGCCGCTCCCGCGCTCGTGGTCGGCGGCGACGAGGACCTGATGACGCCCTGGGACCAGGGCCCCGGCGGAGCCGGTCAGGAAGCGATCTACCAGGGGATCCGCGGCGCCGAGAAGCACGTCGTCGCCGGATCCGGCCACTCGACGATCTTCGACAGCTCGGAGGAGCACAACCGCGTCGTCATCGACTTCTTCACGCGCCACCCGATCGCGGCCGTCCGGGCAGGGCCGGGCGCCTAACCCACTGCGTCCACGCTCGTCTCTACGAGCATGAGGGGCCCCTTCTGCGGCGGGTCGTCCGACGGTGCGCGCACGATGTCCGACTTTGGACAGACCGCTATTGACTCGCGCCGCGCAAGATCGTATACAAGGCCCTTCATGTCGGTAGCGGCACATAGGGGAAGTTCCCGTTGGCCGGGCGCCGCGGACCGTCCACGTAGTCCCACCTCCCGTGTGGCGGCGAGGAGAAAGGAGTTGTTCCATGAGTGAACGGGACTGGTTGGAGGAGATGCAGCGCACGGGCCTCACGCGTCGCTCGTTCGTCAAGGGCGGACTCGGCGCGGCCGGCGCCCTCAGCATCGGCCCACTGCTCGCAGCCTGCGGCGGCGACGACGACGGCGGCGGCGGGGCCGCGCAGCAGGCGGGCACCGAGGAGGCGGAGAAGTTCACCGGCACGCTCACCGTCACCGGCCTCGGCGTCGACCTGATCGACCCGATCAAGGCGGCGGCGGAGGCGGCGCTCGGCTTCACGCTCGCGTTCGACGTCACGGACACGGTGACCGCGCGCAACAAGGCCGTGACGCAGCCCCAGTCGCTCGACATCTTCTCGGGGTACTTCAACGACATCGACCAGGTCTGGCCGAGCGGCAACCTGGCGCCGATCCCGATCGAGCAGATCGAGCGGTGGGACGAGCTGACCGGCCTCTACAAGACGGGCAAGATCCAGGAGAACGAGGGCAACTCGGCGTGCCAGCTCGGCGACGGTGACGCCCCCTTCCGGAAGCTCTACACGACCGAGGACGGGGAGATCATCACCTGGGCCGATCCCAGCACGGGCGAGGTCTCCGGCGACGAGCCCGGCTTCGTGACCATGGTCGGCGGCAACTTCAACATGGACTCGATGGGCTACAACGGCGACGTCATCCAGCGGGAGCCCGCCGAGGTCAACTGGGACGAGCTCCTCAACCCCGAATGGCGCGGCCGCGTCGCGGTCCTCAACGACCCCTCGATCGGCATGCAGGACGTCGGCAACGCCGCCGTCGCCGCCGGGATGATGGAGTTCGAGGACCTCGGCAACATGACGCAGGACGAGATCGACGGCCTGATCAAGATCCTCCTCGACCTGAAGGGGAAGGGTCAGTTCCGGGCCTTCTGGACGACCTTCGACGAGTCCGTCACCCTCATGCAATCCGGCGAGGTCGTGATCGAGTCCATGTGGTCGCCGGCCGTCGCACTGCTCCAGTCGAGCGGCCACCCGACCCGGTACGCCGCCCCGTCCGGCGGCTTCCGCGGCTGGGCAGGCGGTCACGGGATCATGACGCACGTCACCGAGGACGCGTCCAAGTACCAGGCGGCGCTCGACTACATCAACTGGTGGCACTCGGGAGAGCCCGGCGCGATCATGATGCGGCAGGGCTACTACAACGTCGTGCAGGAGACGAGCCGGGAGTTCGTCGAGCCGTTCGAGTGGGACTACTGGATCGACGGCAAGCCGGCCGCCGAGCCGATTCCGAACCCGTTCGGGCAGGAGACGGAGGGCATCCCGGTCGGATCCGTCCGCGACGGCGGAGCGTTCGTCGAGCGGGCCTGCGTGTACAGCTCCTGGAACTCGCTCATGGACGAGCAGCAGTACCAGGTGCAGCGCTGGAACGAGTTCCTGGCGGCCTAGCTAGGATCGCGACGCGTATGCCGGACGAGCAGACGCTGACGCAACGTGAGGGGGCCTCGACGGCCCCCTCACAGGCCGCGTCCGGCACGGGCCTCGAGCTCAGGAGCCTGACGAAGCGCTTCGGCGAGGACGTCGCCGCGGTCGACGACATAAACCTCCACATCGCCCACGGCGAGTACGTCGTTCTCCTCGGCCCCTCCGGCTGCGGGAAGACGACCACGCTGCGCATGATCGGCGGGCACGAGGAGCCGACGAACGGCGACATCGTCCTCGACGGGCAGAGCCTGCTCGGCCTCTCGCCGGACAAGCGCCCGACGACAACCGTCTTCCAGCATTTCGCGCTCTTCCCCCACCGGACCGTGCGCGAGAACGTCGAGTTCGGGCCGAAGATGCGCGGCATCTCCAAGGCGGAGCGGCGCGAGAAGGCGATCACGGCGCTCGACATGGTGGGCCTCCGCACGATGGCCGACCGCAAGCCCAGCGCCCTCTCGGGCGGTCAACAGCAGCGGGTGGCGCTCGCCCGCGTGCTCGTGATGGAGCCGAAGGCGCTCCTGCTCGACGAGCCGCTCGGCGATCTCGACCGCCTGCTCCGGCTCCGGATGCGAGTCGAGCTGCGCGCGCTGCAGCGTCAGCTCGGGCTGATGTTCATCCACGTCACGCACGACCAGGAGGAGGCGCTCTCCGTCGGCGACCGGATCGTCGTCATGCACGAGGGGCGCATCGAGCAGGTGGCCGACCCGTTCACGATCTCCAACCTGCCCGAGAACGTGCAGGTGGCGGCCTTCATGGGCGACAACAACATCTTCGAGGGCACGGTGACCGCGCACGAGGGCGAGCGCGTCTTGATCGACGGCGGGGAGGCCGAGCTGCGCGTGCTCGCGCCCGAGTCGAACGCGGCGGTCGGACAACCGGCCGCGGTCTCGGTGCGCGCGTCCGCCGTGCAGGTCGGCGAGCTGGCGGCGGGTGCGAACGGGCCGAACCAGCTCCTGGGCGAGATCGAGGTCGTCGAGTACCTGGGCGACCTCGTCAAGCTGCACCTGGCCGCGGGAGGACGGCGCCTGGTCGCCAAGGTCCCCGGCGACCGGTTCCCGGAGTTCCAGGGGAAGGAAGGCAGCAGCGTCCGGCTGTCCTGGAAGGAGGAGGATGTCCGGCTCCTCCGGGCCTAAGGGTCGCCCGGCAGGGCTGCACGTCGAGGAGATCGTCGAGGCCGAGCAGGTCGTCGGCGAGCGTGCGCCCGAGGAGATTGCGCTCGGCGAGAAGGAGCGGGCGGGCGCGCGGGGCCGCCGGGCGCTCACGACTGCCGCCTGGACCGCCCCCGGCGCCGTCTGGCTCCTCTTCTTCCTCTTTGCGCCCGTCCTCATGATCGTGCTCGTCAGCTTCTGGACGCGCACGGTGAGCGGCTTCGAGGCGGTCTGGACGCTTGAGAACTACGACTTCCTCTTCGACTCGAACGTCTATTGGGACCAGCTCTGGAACAGCTTCTGGCACTCGCTCGTGATCGTCGTGCTGGCGCTCGTCCTCGGCTTCCCGGTGGCCTACTTCCTCGCCATCAGCGTCACGAGCCTGCGCTACCAGATCGCGCTGTTCATCATCGCCCTCGCCCCGTTCTGGACGAGCTACCTCATTCGCGCGGTGGCCTGGATCCCGATGATGGGGCGGCAGGGCGCGCTGAACACGGCGCTCCAGGAGGTCGGCCTGATCGGCGAGCCGCTGGACATCCTCCTCTTCTCCGACTTCGCCGTCACGGTGGCGATGCTCCAGCTCTACATCCTGTTCATGGTGGCGCCCATCTTCTTCATGCTGGCGCAGATCGACAAGAGCTCGCTCGAGGCGGCCCGCGACCTCGGCGCCAATGCGTTCAAGACGTTCCGCGAGGTCGTCCTGCCGCAGTCGATGCCGGGCATCGTCATCGGGTCGATCTTCGTCTTCATCCTCACCATGGGCGAGTTCGCGACCGTGCGGATCATCGGCGGCGGCACCGTCTCCTCGGTCGGGACGATCGTCCAGACCCAGGTCGCGTCGGTGCAGTTCCCGCAGGCGGCGGCCTCGGCGGTCTTCCTCGTCCTGGCGATGATCCTCGGCGTCTTCGTCCTGCTCCGGTTCTCGAACCTCCGGGAGGACCTCTAGCGATGCGCCGCGGCCGCTGGACGAAGCGCATCCTGGCGGTCTACTTCGTCCTCTTCCTGCTGTTCCTGTACGGGCCGATGATCGTCATGGCCGCGCTCTCCTTCCAGGGGCCGCAGGGCGCGGTGACCTTCCCCATGCGCGGGCTCGGGTTCCACTGGTGGAGCGAGCTCGTGAACGGCTCGCGCGCCGACACGATCCGCGAGACGGCGATCCGGTCGCTCGAGCTCTCGGTCGTGAGCGGCCTCGTCGTCGCCGTTCTCGCCTTCAGCCTGTCGATGGGCTATCGCCGGCGCTTCCGGCTCGACGGCGTGCTCTTCTACCTGATCATGCTCGCGCTCATGACGCCCGGGATCCTGCTCAGCCTCGGAACGTCGTTCTTCTGGCGCTTCATGGAGACGGAGACGAGCCTCTGGCAGACCGCGCTCGGGACGAACGTGGTCTGGGGGCTGCCGTTCGCCTTCCTCATCATGGTGGCGGTCTGGAACCGGTACGACAGCGGGGTCGAGGAGGCTTCCCGCGACCTGGGCGCGGGCGGTTTCCGCACGTTCCGGGAGGTGACCCTCCCGCTCGTCTGGACCGGGGTCTTCGGCGCCTTCCTCTTCGGGTTCACGCTCGCGTGGAACGAGTACGACCGCACCGCGCTCCTGGCGGCGGGCGACAACACGCTCCCGCTCGAGATCTTCGCCCTGACGGTGGGCTCGGTCATCCGTCCCGACCTCTACGCGCTCGGCACGGCTACGACGGCGGTCTCCCTGGTCGGCGTCGGGCTCTTTCTCCTCGTCGCGGCGATCGTCCTGCGACGGCGAGCCCGGTCGGTGGCGCCAAGCGAGGAGTACGGCGAGCTCGTGACCGACGGGACCGGCGTGCCGGCCGGCGCGCCGGCCTCGCGCTCCCGCTAGGAGGGATTGGCGGAACGTTGCTCGTCGCCGGGGTGCGATGGTCGTTCCGAGGCAAGGACGCAGGGAGCGTTCGTAGCCCAATGCTACGGACGCGACTGAGGACGCAGTCCTCGGGGCGAACAGCGCGGCCCGGCGGCACAGACCATGTTCCGTCAAGCCCTCCTGGTCGCCCGTGAACGTCGTGGTCGTCTCGACCGGCGGCACGATCGCCATGCGCCCGGACCCGGCCACCGGCAAGCTCGTCCCCGCGGTCAGCGGCGATGAGCTCGTGGAGATGCTCCGCTGGCCGGAGGCGCCGCCGCTCGAGCTGGACGAGTTCGCCCGCGTGCCGAGCTTCGACATGCACGGCGACCTGGCGCTCGCGCTGGCCGACCGCGTAGCCGAGCGGTGCCGCCGCGACGACGTCGCCGGCGTCGTCGTCACGCACGGCACCGACGCGATGGAGGAGTCGGTGTACACGGTCGACCGCCTGCACCACTCCGAGAAGCCGGTGGCCTTCACCGGAGCGCAGCGCGCCGCCGACGAGCCGGACACGGACGGGCCCCGCAACCTCCGGAGCGCGATCCGGGTCGCCCTCGCGGGCGAATCCGCGGCGCGCGGGGCGCTGGTCGTCTTCGCCGGGGAGGTCCACGCCGCGCGCGAGGTGCGCAAGGTGCACACGAGCGCGCTCGAGGCCTTCGGCTCGCCGGGCTACGGGCCGCTGGGCCACGTCGACGGGGAGCGGGTGACCTACCGGCGGCGGCCCGACCGCAGCCCGCCGCTCCCGCATCCGGAGGGCGCGCTCCCGCAGGTCGACTTGATCCGCCTCCACGCCGGGAGCGACGACCGTTTCCTGCGCAGCTCGCTCGAGTCGGGCAGCCGCGCGATCGTGCTCGAGGCCACCGGCCGCGGCAACGCGAACGAGCGCGTGCTCCCCGGGGTCGAGGCGGCCGTCGCAGCCGGCGTCCCCGTCGTCGTCTGCTCCCGCTGCCTCGCGGGGCGGGTGGAGCCGGTGTACGGGCGCGGGGGCGGCAAGGACCTGGCGGAGGCCGGCGCGCACTTCGCCGGCGACCTCGCCGGCCCGAAGGCGCGCGTCCTCCTCCAGCTCGTGCTCGCCGCCGGCGGAGACGTCTCGAAGGCCCTTGCTGCCGAGGCCGGATGAGCGTTAGGGTCGAAGTCAGACAAAAGGAGGTCAGCCCATGTCCGTACTGATCAAGGGCGGTCGCATCATCACGGCCGCGGACGACTACGTCGGCGACGTCTACGCCGAGGGCGAGACGATCTCCCTGATCGGCGAGTCGCTCGACGTCGCCGCCGACAAGGTGATCGACGCCGCCGGGAAGTACGTGTTCCCCGGCGCGATCGACCCACATACTCACATCGAAATGTTCTTCGGCGGCACGACGACGTGCGACGACTTCACGTCGGGCACCGTCGCCGCCGCGTTCGGGGGGACGACATCGCTCGTCGACTTCTGCATGCAGGCTCCGGGCACCCCGTTTCCCGAGGCGCTCGACAACTACTTCGAGAAGATCGAGCGCTGCAAGCCTGTCATCGACGTCGGCTTCCACATCGGCGTCACCGACATCGAGGGCGGCGGCGGCCTCGACGCGCTCGCGAAGCTGCCCGACGAGGGGATCACCTCGTACAAGCTGTTCATGGCGTACAAGGGCGCCGTCATGGTGGACGACGAGACGCTCTTCAAGACGATGCAGGTCGCACGAGAGACGGGCGCCCTCGTGATGGTGCACGCCGAGAACGGCGATGCGATCGACGTGATCGTCAAGAAGGCGGTCGCCGAGGGAAAGACGGACCCGATCTGGCACGCTCGGACGCGCCCGATGGAGACGGAGGCCGAGGCCACGAACCGGGCGATCCAGCTGGCGCGCGTCGCCGGGTGCCCGCTCTACGTCGTCCACGTCTCGTGCCTGCCCGCGATCGAGCCGATCGCCCTCGCGCGGGAAAAGGGCTGGGACGTCTGGGGCGAGACGTGCACGCAGTACCTCTTCGTCGACGAGAGCGCGCTGGAGAAGCCGGACTGGGAAGGCGGGAAGTACATCTACACGCCGCCGCCGCGTCCGAAGGAGCACCAGGAGCACCTGTGGAAGGCCCTAGTCACGGACGACCTCTCGGTCGTCTCCACCGACCACTGCCCCTTCAACTGGCCGGAGCAGAAGGCGATCAACGGGCGCGAGTTCGAGAAGGTGCCGAACGGCGGCCCGGGCATCGAGAACCGCCTCCACATGCTGCACCACTTCGGCGTGCGCCGCGGCCGCATCACGCTGAACCGACTCGTCGAGCTGACGTCGACGAACGTGGCGAAGCGGTTCGGCCTCTACCCGCGCAAGGGGACGGTCGCCGTCGGGAGCGACGCGGATGTCGTCATCTGGGACCCCGAGAAGCAGCTGACGATCTCCGCGCAGACCCACCACACGAACGTCAACTACAACCTCTTCGAGGGGACCGAGGTGACGGGCGCCCCGGAGGTCGTGCTCGTTCGCGGCCAGGTGATCGTCGAGAACGACGAGCTCGTGGCCGAGCCGGGAGCCGGCCGCTTCGTGAAGCGGGCGCGCTCCGGCGAGAAGCTGACGGCGGCCGGAAAGCAGGAGGCGGTCACTGCATGACCGATCAGGAGGCCCAGGAGGTCTACGAGCGGGCCCGGTTGGGCGGGAGCGTCACGCTCGGCGAGCGCCCGGCCGTTCTCGTGGTCGACTTCAGCTGCGGCTTCACCGACCCTGACAGCACGCTCGGCTCGGATCTGACCGCCGAGGTCGAGGCGACGAAGCGACTGCTCGAGGTGGCGCGGGCGCGTGGGGTGCCGGTCGTCTTCACGACGATCGGGTTCGAGCCCAACAGGAAGGACGGCGCGCTCTGGCTCCAGAAGGTGCCGTCCCTCGGCGAGCTCGAGCTCGGCGGGCAGTGGGTGGACGTCGACCCGCGGCTCGAGCGCCGCGAGGACGAGACGGTCGTGGTGAAGAAGGGCGCCTCGGCGTTCTTCGGCACGAACCTGACCGCCGTCCTCGTCTCGCAGGGGGTGGACACGGTGATCCTCTGCGGGGCGACGACGAGCGGGTGCATACGCGCGACCGCGATCGACCTCTTGCAGAACGGGTTCCCGACGATCGTTCCTCGCGAGTGCGTCGGAGACCGCGCCCAGGCGCCGCACGAGGCGAACCTCTTCGACATCCAGGCGAAGTACGCAGACGTCGTCTCGACCGAGGACGCGATCGGCTACCTGGAGAGCGTTCCGGAGCGCGTGGGGACCCACGCCTAGGACTGCGGGGGAGGCGGCGGCCGGGCCCCGCCTCCCCTCCGGCGCCGAGTGGACGCCGTCCTCCTCGCCACGCTCGCCGGCGTCCTCTTCGGCGCCCTCGCGGTTGCGGTCCGGGTCGCGCTGCGCCGTGCGCGCGACCCCGAGGCCGGCGCCTTCGTCTGCGCGCTCCTCGGATTCCTCGTTGCTGCGGCGGTCGCGCTCCCGCTCGCCGCCCGCGGCGTCGAGACCGAAGGTTTGTGGGCCTTCGCCGTCGTCGGCGCGTTCGTCCCGGGGCTGTCGCAGATCGTCTTCGTACGCGCGATCCGGGACGCGGGCGCCTCGCGCACGGCCGTCGTCATCGGCACCGCGCCGCTCCTCTCGGCCGGCCTCGCCGTCGTCTTCCTCGACGAGCCGCTGCGGGCCGCGCTCGTCTTCGCGACCGTCGCCATCGTCCTCGGCGGCGCCCTGCTCGTCTGGGAGCCTTCGCGGCCGCCCGACTTCCTTGCCGTGGGCCTCGTGCTGGCCCTGGCCGCCGCCGGCCTCTTCGCCGTCCGCGACAACGTCGTGCGCTGGGCCTCGCTCGACTCCGGCGCGGACCCGTTTCTCGCCGCCGCCGTCTCGCTGGGCGCCGCGACGCTCGCCTTGCTCGCCTATCTAGCCACGGCTACGCGGAGCGAGCCCATCGGCCCGCGCCTGCGCGCGGCCCTGCCCGCCTTCGTTCCGGCCGGTCTCTGCCTCGGCCTCGCCTACGTTGCGCTGCTGCTCGCGTTCTCGCGGGGGAACGTGACCGTCGTCGCACCGCTCAACGCGACCCAGTCGCTCTGGGGAGTGCTCTTCGCGGCGGCCTTCATCGGCCGAGCGGAGGCGGTCGGGCCGCGACTGGTCGCCGCCTCCGCCCTCGTGGTGGCGGGCGGGGTGCTCATCGGCGTCACCCGCTGAGCCGGCTCACCCTCCTCGCGGGCTCCTCCGGGCGAAGTCGTCCGCGATCTCGTCGAACGTCGCCCAGCGCGCGCCGTCGTGAGAGTTGATGTGCCCGATGATCCGCTCGTGCATGAGCAGGACCTGGGGGCGGCCGCTCACGTCGGGGTGGATCGTCATGGTGAAGACGGCGTAGTCGTGCTCGCGGTGGACCCAATCGAAGGCGTCCATCCAGATCTGCTCGAGCTGCCGGGGGTTGACGAAGCCGTGGCTGTTCGGCGAGGCCTTGATGAACATCATCGGCGGGAGGTCGTCGAGGTACCAGCTCGCGGGGATCTCGATCAGGTCGGTCTCCTCGCCGCGCACGAGCGGCTTCATCCACTCCTCGGCCGGCTTCGCGTAGTCGATCTTCGTCCACGAGTCGCCGACACGCACGTAGTACGGGTGGAAGTCCTTGTGCATGAGCGAGTGGTCGTACTTGATCCCGTGCTTCAGCAGGAGCTCGTTCGTGACGCGGGAGAACTCCCACCACGGCGCGACGTAGCCGGTCGGGCGCCGGCCCCAGACCTCCTCGATCAGGCCGATGCACCTGACGAGGACGTCCTCCTCCTGCTCGGGCGTCATCGAGATCGGGTTCTCGTGCGAGTAGCCATGCATGCCGATCTCGTGGCCGGCGTCTGCGACCATGCGCGTCTCGTCGGGGAACGTCTCGATCGAGTGGCCGGGGATGAACCAGGTGGTGGTGAGCTCGTGCTTCGCGAACAGGTCGAGCAGTCGGGGCGTGCCGACCTCGCCGGCGAAGAGCCCGCGGGAGATGTCGTCCGGCGAGTCCTCGCCGCCGTAGGACCCGAGCCACCCGGCCACCGCGTCGACGTCGATGCCGTACGCGCAGAAGATCTCCTTGGCCATCGCTTCCTCCTCCTCTTCGGACGGGACGTGAACGTAGTGCGGGCGCGTGCTAGAAAGCAAGCGCCATGTGCGCTCTCTGCGGCGTCCTCTCCACGAGCCACTGGGCGGAGCGTGATTCCGGCCGGCGGGAGCGCGTCTTCCGCGTCCGCCTCCTGAACCGCGTCCTCTCGCACTTCGGGCTCGAGCTCGGGGACTGGAGCGGTCGCGTGTACGTCCTCTCGGACCGGAAGGGCAAGACCGTGGTGGTCGACGACCTGGGCGGCCTCTGGACGGCGGCGGAAGCGCTGGCCGGGCGCCCGCTGGACCCGCTCGACCCCACCCTCGTCGCGGCGCTGCGCGGTGGCTGACCGCCTCCCGGTCGTCCTGGTCACCGGCTTCCTCGGGAGCGGCAAGACGACCCTTCTCTCGCGCCTGCTCGGCCGGCCCGAGCTCGGCGAGACCGCCGTGATCGTGAACGAGCTCGGCGAGGTGGCGATCGACCACCACCTGCTGCGGCGGGTGGACGAGCGGACCGTCCTGCTCGGCAACGGCTGCCTGTGCTGCACGCTCCGGGGCGACCTGGCCGACGAGCTGCGCGACCTGCTGAGCCGGCGCACGCGCGGGGAGATCCCGCCCTTCCGGCGTGTGCTGGTCGAGACTACGGGCCTCGCCGACCCCGCGCCCGTCCTGAACACCCTGCTGGCCGAGCCGGTCGTCATGCACCACTTCGAGCCCGGGGCGGTCATCGCGACGGTCGACGCGCTCAACGCGAACGGGCAGCTCGACCGTGAGGAGGAGACGCTGAAGCAGATCCTGGCGGCCGACCGCCTCGTCGTCACCAAGGCTGACGTCGCCGAGCGCGACGCGGTCGACCGGCTCGAGGACCGGCTGCGCAGCCTCAACCCGGCCGCCGACCTGCTGGAGGTCTCCTTCGGCGAGGCCGACCCGGCGCTTCTTCTCGCGCCGGGCGCCCTGGACCCGCGCGAGCTCCGGCTGCCGGATGCCCCCGGTCACGCGGACGTGCATCCGTTCGTGCTCTTCCTCGATCGGCCCGTGGACTGGACCGCCTTCGGCATCTGGCTCACGATGCTGCTCGCGAGCCGCGGCGCGGACCTCCTGCGCGTCAAGGGGTTCCTGGACGTTGGCGCCGCCGGCCCCGTCGTCCTGAACGGCGTCCAGCACGTCGTCCACCCGCCCGAGCACCTCGACGCGTGGCCCGACGACGACCGCCGCTCGCGCATCGTGTTCATCGCCCGCGGCATCGAAAAGCGCGACGTCGAGGAGTCCCTCGCGGCCTTCGACGCCGCCGCGCGCGGTTCCTAGGCTCACAGCACCTCCTCGAGCAGGCGGCGCGCCTGCACGGCCTTGGGGTCGCGGCCCATGGGCACGAGCCCGATCCGCTCGCCGGCCCGCAGGTCGAGCCGCCGAAGCTGCTCGCGGCATTCGCCGGGCGTGCCCGCGACGGCCCAGTCCGCGACGATCTCGTCGGGCACGAGCTCGGCGTGGGCGGCGCCCGGCGCCAGGTGCTGCCCGTACTCGTACGACGCGCGGATCCGCACCGCGGCGTCCTGCTCCACCTCGGTCAGCTCGGCGGGAAGCGGATGGCGGAGCGAGCGCGCGACGTAGGACTTCACGTCCTCGCGCGCCTGGGCCGAGTCCTCGGCGGCCGCGATCGGCACCCACCAGACCAGCTCGAAGCCGTCGGCCGGGCCGCCGGCCGCGAGGCGGGAGCGGGCCGCCTCGAGCTGGCGGGGATGGACGCCGACGACCGCAAGGCAGCCGTCGCCGATCCGCCCCGAGAGCTCGAGCATTCGCGGGCCGCTCGCGCCCAGGAGGATGGGGATGGGCGGCTGCCCGCCGCCGTAGCCGAGGCCGCCCTCGCCGCCGGCCCAGAACGCGCGCACCGCGGCCACGGTGCGCTCCAGCTCGGCGAGCCGCGCCGGCCTGGCGCCGACCGTGCGCACCGCGCTCGCGCCGAGGCCGAGACCGAGCGCGGCGCGGCCGCCGGAGAGCTCCTGGAGGGTCATGAGCGCGCTCGCCGTCACCGCGACGTGGCGAGAGACCGGATTCGTGACCGCGGGGCCGAGGCGGATCCGCGCGCTTCGCTCGGCGGCGGCGCCGAGCAGGGCGTAGGGCTCGCGCCAGAGCACAGGCGAGTCGCCCACCCAGATGCCGCCGAGGCCCGCAGCCTCGGCGAGCTCGACGCACTCGAGGAGTCCGGGCGGCGCCTCCGTCCCGTAGACGACGAGGTCGATCGCCGCCGGCTCAGGCATGCGGCAGCACCTCGCTCGCGAGCAGCTCGAGCGTGCGCATTGCGTCCCGTTGCGCGGCGACGAAGAGACCGAAGAGCATGCCCAGGCCGACCTAGGGGCCTGTCCGGAAAATGAACCAGGGCGCCTGACAAGCGCCCCGCGGCGCGAGGCTGCGTCCTCGGTCGCGCCGATATGCCCGCATATCGACGCTCCTTGCGTCCTTCCCTCGCACCACGTGTCGCGTGTCATCCACCGTGGCCACCTCCCGGGCAGACCCCTAGTGGATCTCGGAGAAGTGGATGACCGTGACCGTCTCCTCCTCGGTGACGTCCCTGTTGTAGAGCTGCCCGAGGAAGACGGCCATCTCCTCCGTGCGCCGGATTTCCGGGTTGTCCTTCTCCAGCTCGCGCGGGGAGCAGTCCGCGAGCGGCTTCACCTCGACCTTGTCGATCAC
>JBOHAK010000329.1:0-3657 GCA_050697795.1 Gaiellaceae bacterium | reverse complement strand
GCCGGAGGACCTCACGCTCCCGCTCCGACAGCGGATCCTCGTCGGCCCGCCGCCGCTCCGCCGCCTCGGCCTCGACGAGCCGCGCGCCCAGCGCGGGGTGCACGTAGCGCTCGCCGGCGGCGACCGCACGCACGGCGTCGACCACCTCCGTGTCGGCCGCCTCCTTGAGCACGTAGCCGCTCGCCCCCGCGTCGAACGCCTCGCGGAGATAGCGCGGGTCGTCCTGCATGGAGAGGACCAGCACCTTGGCCTCAGGGGCGTTCTGCTGGAGCGCCGGGATGATCTCGATGCCGCTCTTGCCCGGCATGACCACGTCCATGAGGACAACGTCGGGCTCGTGGGCCATGGCCTCGAAGACGGCGCGCTCGGCGTTCGGCGCCTCGCCGACGGTCTCGATGTCGGGCTCGGCGTCGAGCACGCGCCGCAGGCCGGTGCGAACGACGGCGTGGTCGTCGACGACGAGAACGCGGATGCTCATCGGAGCGGCACCTCCGCCACGAGCGTCGCCCCGGCGCCCATGGCCGACTCGATGCGCAGCCGGCCGCCGACCAGGGCGACCCGCTCGCGCATCCCGACGAGGCCGAGGCCTTCGTCCCGGGCCGCTCCGGGGTCGAAGCCCAGCCCGTCGTCCTCGACGACCGCGAGCGCGCTGCCGTCCTTGCGCGTGAGGAGGATGCTGACGCGGCTCGCCTCGGCGTGCTTGACGATGTTCGTGAGCGCCTCCTGGACGATCCGGTAGAGCGCCGTCTCGACCGCTCCCGGCAGCCTCTCCTCCCCGAGCTGCGTCTCGAGATCGACCTGCATGCCGGTCTGCTCGCGGAACGTCTCCGCGAGGCGCTCAACGGCCGAGACGAGGCCGAAGTCGTCGAGTGCCGACGGGCGCAGCTCGACGGCGAGCCGGCGGACGTCTTGGAGCGTCGACACGACGAGCTCGCGCACCGAGGCGACCGCCGCGACGGTCTCGTCGCTCAGGGCGGTCTGCTCGAGCGGCTTCAGCCCGAGCAGGATCGAGGTGAGCGCCTGCCCGGGCTCGTCGTGGAGCTCGCGCGCGAGCCGGGCGCGCTCCAGCTCCTGCGCCTCGACGACGCGCCGGACGGCGTCGCGGCTGACGCGCTCGGAGAGGTCGACCGCGATCGCCGCGCGCTGTGCGAGCGTCTCGGCCAGGCGGAGGTCGTCGTCGTCGAAGCTCGGGCCGGGGCCGATCTTGTCGTGCGCGATGGCGACGCCGATGCCGCGCCCGCGCGCGACCAGCGGGACGAAGAGCGCCGAGTGGACGCCGAGGCGGCGGGCCGCCTGCTGGTCGACCTCCGGGTCCTCGAGCACCGAGTCGACGCGCTCGCTGCGCCCGCGCTCGAGCACGCGCCCCGCCTTCGAGCCCGCGAGCTCGAGCTCCATGCCGACCACGCCGTAGGACCCTTCCCCCTCGGCCGCGGCGACGCGCAGCGACCCGCCGCTCGGGAGGGCGATCAGGACGAGGCGCGCGTCCACGAACTCGCGCAAGCGGCGCGCGACGAGGGCGAGCAGCGGCTCGAGCTCGAGCTCGGACGCGAGCGCGTTGCCGATCTCGTTCAGCGACTCGAGCTGGCGCAGCCAGCGTGTCGAGCTCTCGTAGAGGCGCGCGTTCTCGATCGCCACCGCCGCCTGGGCGGCGAGCAACTGGGTCAGCTCCTCGTCCTCCTCGGTGAAGTCGCCGCCGCCCTCCTTCTCGGTCAGGTAGAGGTTGCCGTAGGCGACGCCGCGGAGGCGGATCGGGACGCCGAGGAACGTCTGCATCGGCGGATGGTGGAGGGGGAAGCCGACGGAGCGGGGATCGTCGGCGATGTCGTGGAGCCGCAGCGTCTGGCCCTCGCGGATGAGCACGCCCAGGATGCCCCGGCCGCGTGGCAGGTCGCCGATCGCGGCGTGCGTCTCGGGGTCGATACCGGTCGTCAGGAACCGCTCCAGCGCCTGCCCGGCCTTGTCGATCACGCCGAGCGCGGCGTAGCGCGCGCCGGTCAGCTCGGCGGCCGTCTCGACCAGACGCTGCAGCAGGCCGTCGAGCGAGAGCTCCGAGCTGAGCGCGATGCCGGCGTCCACGAGGCCGCGCAGGCGATCGAGTCCGGCGCCGGACGTCATGGCGCCATTGTCACCCTTCGAGCAATTCCTGGATCTGGACCGACGCGCCGAGGGAAGAGAAGTCGCCGTCGCCGCGCATCTTCTCGGCGGCGGAGACCATCGCCGCGACCGCCGTCCAGGTGAGCGCGCCGCCCACGCTGACGCGGCGGCCGCCGGCGGCGACGATCTCCTGCATCGACAGGTCCGGGCGGGCGAGCACGTTCACCGGCTTCGAGACGGCGCCGCATACCGCTCGGATCTCGGCTCCGCTCCGCAGGCCCGGCGCGTACAGCACGTCGGCTCCGGCGCGCTCGTAGGCCTGGAGCCGGGCGATCGTGTCGCCGAGGTCAGGGTTGCCGCGGATGTGGTTCTCGGCCCTGCCTGTCAGCATGAACGGGAAGCCGAGCCGGTCGGCCGCCTCGCGCGCCGCCGCCACCCGCTCCGCCGCGTGGGCGAGCCCGTAGATGGTTCCGGCCGGGTCGTAGTCCTCGATGGAGCCGCCCACCGCCCCGGCGGCGGCCGCGCGGGCGATCGCCGTCGCGGCGGCATCGGGATCGGGCCCGTAGCCGTTCTCCAGGTCGACCGAGACCGGCAGGCTGGTGGCCTGGTCGAGCAGCCGGACGTGCTCGGCCACCTCGTCGAGCGTCGCCGCCCCGTCGGGGCGCCCGAGCGTGAACGCGAAGCGCGAGCTCGTGGTCGCGAGCGCCTCGAACCCGAGGGCCTCGAGGACCCGGGCCGAGCCCGCGTCCCAGGGGTTCGGAACGACGAACGGGTCGCCCTCGTGGAGCGCGCGGAAGGCGGCGGCCTTCTCCTGCTGGGTCGATCGGACGTCGATGCGGCGAAGTATCTACGACCCCGGAGCGCGCCCTTCGAAGCCGATGTGCGAGGTGCTACCTTGAGGCGCCTCGGAAGAACTACGCATGTGAGGGGTCGAATGAGCTCTGTAGGACACTCGCCGGCGGAGCGCTCTCCGTCGCGCTTCGACGTCATCGTGATCGGGGCCGGCCAGGCCGGTCTGGCAATGGGGTACTTCCTGGCCCGCCAGGGCCGACGGTTCGTGATCCTCGACGGAGCGGACTCGATCGGCGCCGCGTGGCGCGACCGCTGGGACTCGCTGGTCCTCTTCACCCCGCGCCGCTACGACGCGCTGCCGGGGCTCGCCTTCTCCGGCGATCCGGACGGCTATCCGACGCGGGACGAGGTGATCGCCTACCTCGAGCGCTACGCGGCGACCTTCGAGCTCCCGATCGAGCTCGGAAGCGCCGTGCGGTCCCTGGCCGCCGCCGACGGTGGGTTCGTCGCGCAGCTGGACGACCGGCGCATCGAGGCCGACCAGGTCGTCGTCGCCACCGGTCCGTTCCAGGTGCCGCACGTGCCGGCGCTCGCCGACGGGCTGGCACCCAAGGTGCTCCAGACGCACAGCACCGGCTACCGGCGGCCGGACGACCTTCCCGAGGGAAGCGTCCTCGTCGTGGGCGGCGGCAACACCGGCTTCCAGATCGCGAAGGAGCTCTCGGCCACGCGTCCGGTTCAGCTCTCTGTCGGCTCGCGGCAGAAGCCGCT
>JBOHAK010000328.1:0-1536 GCA_050697795.1 Gaiellaceae bacterium | reverse complement strand
CCTCGAGCACGCGGAGCCGCTCGGCCGCGCGATGGAGCGCGTCACCCTCGGGCATCCGGCCTCCGGGGATGCTTCTGGGCGTACGGCGCGATCCTCACCCTGCTCGCGTTCCGCGAGCCCTACTGATCGCGGCCCGCCCGGCCGGCTCACGCGCGCAGCACGGCCCGACGCGGCCCCGCGAGGAAGCCTGCCTCGAGGAGCAGCGGCATGACCTCCGTCTCGCCGACCGGGTTGCCGTCGAAGCGCTCCACCGCGAGCCGCTTCAGCCCCGTGCGGCGGGCGTGGGCGACGAGGGCCTCGAGCGCCGTCCGCAGCCAGGCCTCCTCGGGTTCGCGGAGCGGGACGAGTGAGCGGCCGCCGCGCTCGACGAACAGCGCCGGCTCGCCGCCGAGCAGCACGACCTGAGCCCCCGCGACGCGCGCCGCGCGAGCGCCGGAGCGCTTCGGCCAGGGGAGCGCCGCGCCGTAGGGCTGCGCGGGATCGGCGGCGGCGAGCACGAGCGCCCGCTCCTCCTCCGGCCGCTCGCGTAGGCGCTCGACCGCGCCGGGGAGCGCAAACTGCGCGCCGCCGAGGCCCTCCACGAAGTAGCCGCGCCGGCACACGCCGAGTGTCTCCAGGCGACGGAGCTCGCGGTATACAGGCGCGTACCCGCCCGGGATCCCCTCCGCGCGGACGCCGTCGCGCGTCACGATCCCCTGCCGCTCGAGCAGGAGCTCCGCGAGCGCGCGCGGGTCGGGCTCGCCCGGAAACAGGCCGTCCGTCGGCGACCAGCGGCCCTGCGTGGCCGTGATCGCGTCGGCGCGGGAGCGCGAGAAGCGGCGCGGGCGTCGCTCTGGCCGCGGCGCGTGGAAGCGGCGGCTCGCGCGCAGCGGCTGCCAGGCGTCGTTCGTCACCTCGCCCGCCCAGACGAGGTCCCAGAGCGCCGGCAGCGCTTGCTCGGCATCGAGGCCTGCGGCGGAGAGGAGGTCGGACCAGAACTCGGCTGAGCGGGACAGGGCGGCGCGGATCGCGTCGTACACGTCCCCCTCCGGACGCGGCGCGCCGCCCACGGCCCCGAGCACGCCGGCATCCTCGCGGAAGTACACGGCCACTCGGTCGAGACCCGCGCCGACCCACACGAGCTCTCCCGTCGCGCAGAGCTGGTCGAGCTGCTCCGGGCGGTAGTCGGGCACGCGCCTGGGCAGCAGCTCCGACTCCCAGAGCGAGACGGGCAGCGCAAGCGACTGCAATGGCACGAGCGCCTCGCGCAGGCTGGAGCGGCGGTCGATGCCGTGCCAGGAGGAGAGGAAGCGGGCGAACGCGGCTTGCTCCGCGGGCTCCACCTCCTTGCGCAGCGCCGCGAGCGACGCACGCCGCAGCCGCCGCAGAACCTCGGGGTCGCACCACTCGCGCTCCGTGCCTCCCGGCCGGAGCTCGCCGCGCACGAGTAGCTCCTCGGCCTCGAGCTCACGCAGGACGTGCTCGACGTCTCTGCCGAAGCGGGCCGCCGCCTCAGCGGTCGTGAAGGGCCCGCGCCCGCGTGCCCAGCGATGGACG
>JBOHAK010000327.1:0-1795 GCA_050697795.1 Gaiellaceae bacterium | reverse complement strand
GCCCGTCGCCCAGCAGCCGGCGCACCTCCACCCACAGCGGGTGGAGCCGGTACATGAAAGCCTCCATCAGCTTCACCCCGGCTCGCCGGGCGGCCACGATCATCTCCCGCGCCTGGGAGCTGGTGATCGCCATCGGCTTCTCGCACAGCACGTGTTTGCCGGCCCCCGCCGCCGCAATCGCCCACTCGGCGTGGAGGTGGTTGGGCAGCGGGATGTAGACCGCGTCGATCTCCGGGTCGGCGAGGAGGGCCTCGTACGAGCCGTGCGCGCGCTCGATGCCCCGCTCCCGCGCGTAGGCCTTCGCGCGGTCGCCGTCGCGGCTCGCCACAGCGACCACCTCGAGGCGGTCGGAGGCTCGCGCTCCCGGGAGGAGCTTGTCGTTGATCTTCGCGGTGGAGAGGAATCCCCAGCGGACCGGGTCGTTCATCCCCACGAGGGCTCCGTGACGGGCCGGAAGGCCGTCTCGAGGACGCGGTGCGTGCGCGGACGGGTGAGGACGAAGACGACGACTTCCGCAACGTCCTCCGCCGACATCATCCCGGCTAGCGCGGGCATGTCCGGCGTGCGCCCGCGGCCCATGGCGAAGTCCGTGGCGACGCCGCCGGGGCACACGTTCGAGCAGCGCACTCCCTGTTCTCGGAGCTCGTGGTCCAGAGCACGCGTGAAGCCGACCTGCGCGAACTTCGAGGCGCAGTAAACCGCCTCCAGCGGGAGACCGCGCCGTCCGGCCTCCGAAGCGACGGTCACGATGTCGGCCTCGTCGCTCTTCAGAAGGTACGGAAGCGCCGCGCGGACCGCGTAGAGCGTGCCCTTGACGTTCACGTCGATCATCTCCTCGAGCTGGTCGGATGGGAGCTCGAGGAAGGGGCCGTACGCGCCGACCCCCGCGTTGGCGACCAGGATGTCGATGCCACCGTGGCGCTCGGCCGTGGCCGCCACGAGCGTCTCCACCTCGGCGGGGCGGCGGACGTCGCAGGCCTGGGCCACGGCGCCGTCGATGCCGAGGTCGTCTCCGCGCCGCGAGGCGAGCCCGAGCCGGACTCCCTCGGCGGCGAGGGCCTTGGCGACGGCCGCGCCGATGCCCCGGCTCGCGCCGGTGACGAGGGCGACCTTTCCTTCCAGCGACGTCATGTCTCCTCCAGGGGTCGTAGGGCCGGATAGAGAGCTCGGTAGCGGTCGTACCCGCTCGCGTAGGTCTCCCGCCACCCGGGCACGGGCTCGATCGTCTCGGTGACGCGCACGGTGGCGGCGACGGCGTCGTGGACGTCCCCGAAGACCCCGCCCGCGACGCCGCCGAGGAGTGCGGCGCCGTACGCGGCGCCTTCCTCCACGGCCGTCCGCTCGAGCGGGAGGTCGAGAACGGAGGCGAGGATCTGCAGCCAGAGCCCGCTCCGCGCGCCGCCGCCGGAAACGCGTGCTGCCCGCGGCTCGACGCCGAGCGCGCGGAGGAGCTCGAGGGAGTCGCGCAGGCCGTACGCGACGCCCTCCAGCACCGCCCGGACGAGCGCGCCGCGATCGTGGCGAAGCGAGAGGCCGACGAACGCGCCTCTCGCCGCCGGATCCGCGTGTGGAGTCCGCTCGCCGGCGAGGTACGGCAGGAAGGCAAGTCCCTCCGCTCCGGGTGGCCAGCGCTCCGCCTCGGCCGTGAGCGGGGCGAAGGACTCGCCGGGCGCGAGCACGTCGCGCAGCCACTGCAGCGAGCCGGCGGCCGAGAGCATGACGCCCATCGCGTGCCAACCCCCCGGCACCGCATGGCAGAAGGCGTGAACACGTCCCTCGGGCTCCGCCGCATATC
>JBOHAK010000326.1:0-18935 GCA_050697795.1 Gaiellaceae bacterium | reverse complement strand
GACATCCTCCGTGACGCTCCGGCTCCATGGGTCATAGAGGTCTGAGATTGCGTCGTAGGCGCTCACGGACCCGATGATACGCTCCCGCCGATGGACCCCAAGGCCGTGGAAAGCGAGGCGCGAAGCGCGATTGCGGGCGCTTCGACCCTTGCTGACCTCGATGAGGCCCGCGTCCGCTACCTCGGGCGGAAGAGCGAGCTGAAGCAGGCGCTCCGCGAGGTTCGCGACCCCGAGACGGGCCGCGTCCTCAACACGCTCCGCCAGGCGCTCGAGGAGCAGATCGCCGAGCGCCAGGCAGAGCTCGACCGCGCCGAGCTCGACCGGCGCCTCACGGACGAGGTGCTCGACGTCACGCTGCCCGGGGAGACGGCGCCGCGCGGCCACCTCCACCCGATCACGCAGATCCGGCGGGAGGTCGAGGACATCTTCCTCGGGCTCGGCTACCGGGTCGTGGACGGCCGCGAGGTCGAGACGACGCGCTACAACTTCGACGGACTCAACTTCCCGATCGACCATCCGTCACGCTCGCGGCTCCAGTCCGTCTATCTGAACGGCGACGTGCTCCTCCGCACCGAGACGTCGCCCTCCCAGGTCCGCGTCATGGAGTCGCAGCAGCCGCCCATCTACATGGTCTCGCTCGGCCGCGTGTACCGCCGCGACACGCCCGACGCCACCCACACGCCCATCTTCCACCAGGTCGAGGGCCTCGCCGTCGACAAGGGCATCACCATGGCCGATCTGAAGGGGACGCTCCTGCACACCATGCGCGCGCTCTTCGGCGAGGAGCGGGAGATGCGCTTCCGCACGCACGACTTCCCCTTCACGGAGCCCTCGCTCGAGCCGGACGTCTCCAGCTTCCTCTGCAACGGTGAGGGCTGCTCGGTGTGCCGCTACTCCGGCTGGATCGAGATCGCCGGCTCCGGGATGGTCGACCCCGACGTGCTCCGGTTCGTCGGGATCGACCCCGAGGAATGGAGCGGCTTCGCCTTCGGCATGGGTCTCGAGCGCGTCGCCATGCTCCGCCACGGCCTGCCCGCGCTCGGGCTACTGTGGGAGAACGACCTCCGGCTCTTGAGCCAGTTCTGACATGAAGGTCCCGGTCTCCTGGCTGCGCGAGTACGTCGAGGTCGACGCGACCACGGTCGAGATCGCCGACCGGCTCGCCATCGCCACGGGCGAGGTGGAACGCATCTCGCGCCCCGGCGTCGCGGACGTCGACGGCAACCTCGGCCTCTACCGCGTCGGCCGGGTCCTCGAGGCCGGGAAGCACCCCAACGCGGACCGCCTCCAGCTCTGCAGCGTGGACGTGGGGGAGAGCGAGCCGCGCCAGATCGTCTGCGGCGCCTGGAACTTCGAGGCCGGCGCGACCGTCGCCGTGGCGCTCCCGGGCGCCGTCCTCCCGGACGGGCGCCGGCTCGAGCGCGCGAAGCTCCGCGGCGCCCTCTCCGACGGGATGATCCTCTCCGAGCACGAGCTGAAGATCGGCGACGATCACGCCGGGATCCTCGTCCTGACGGAGCCGTGGGACCCGGGGACGCCGCTCGGCGACGTGCTCCCGCTGGGCGAGGAGGTGCTGGAGATCGAGCTGACGCGGAACCGGCCCGACTGCCTCTCCGTCTACGGGATCGCGCGCGAGGTCGCCGCGCTCTTCGACGGCGAGCTGCGCCCCCTGCCGGGCGAGGAGCCCGAGTTGACCGGCGAGGAGACCCCGGACGTGGCGATCGAGGACCTGGCCGGCTGCCCGCGCTACATCGGCCGCCTCTTCCGCGACGTCCGCGTAGGGCCCTCGCCGCCGTGGCTGAAGGCTCGGATCACGGCCGCCGGCATGCGCCCGATCTCCAACGTCGTGGACGTGACCAACTATGTCATGCTCGCCGTCGGGAACCCGCTCCACGTCTTCGACTTCGACACGCTCGGCGGCGGGAGGATCGTCGTCCGCAGGGCACGTCCGGGCGAGGAGTTCACGAGTCTCGACGGCACCCTCCGCAAGCTCGACCCGGCGGATCTCGTCATCGCCGACGCCGAGCGCGCGATCGCCTTCGCCGGCATCATGGGCGGGCTCGACACCGAGGTCACCCAGGGGACGACGGCCGTCCTCCTCGAGGCGGCGAACTTCGAGCCGGGCGGCATCCTCTGGAGCTCGGAGCGCCACGGGCTCCGCACCGAGGGCTCGAACCGCTGGGAGAAGGGCGTCGATCCCCATCTCGCGCCGCACGCGGCGCGGCTCGCGACCCAGCTGCTCGTCGACCTGGCCGGCGCGCGTTGGACCGGCGACACGGACGTCACGGGCGACCTGCCCGAGCGGGCGGTCGTCTCGTTCCGCCCCGACCGGGCCAACCGCCTCCTCGGCATCGAGATCCCCGAGCAGGAGCAGAAGGACGCCCTCGACCGCCTCGGCTTCGAGGTCGCGTCGGGCTGGGACGTCACCGTGCCGACCTGGCGCGCCCGCGACGTCACCCGCGAGATCGACCTCGTCGAGGAGGTGGCGCGCGTCGACGGGCTCGAGAAGATCCCGTTCACGCTTCCGCTGCGGAGTGCGATGGACGGGCGTCTGGCGCAGGACCAGCGCCTGCGCCGCCTGGTCGAGGACGTGCTGGTCGGCGCGGGCTTCTCGGAGGCGTACACGTGGAGCTTCACGGCGCGCGACCCGCACCCGGACGCGCTGCGGCTTCCCGACCCGCTCACCTCGGAGCACGCCGTCCTGCGGACGACGCTCCTCGACGGGCTCGTCGCCGCGGCGCGGCACAACGCCAACATGGGGAACGAGGGCGCGGCGCTCTTCGAGCTGGCGCGGGTCTACCTGCCGGCCGGCGACGAGCTCCCGGAGGAGCGCTGGCACGTGGGCGGCATCGCCGCCGGCGGCTACCTGCGCGCGAAGGGCGCCGTCGAGACGCTCTACCGCGCGCTGCGGATCGAGCCCCGCCTCGCGCGGACGCGCGAGCCGTTCCTCCACCCGGGCAAGGCGGCGCGGCTCGACGCCGGCTGGGTCGGCGAGCTGCATCCGACGCTGCTCGAGGGCTCGTGGGGGGCGTTCGAGCTCGACCTGCCGACGCTCTTCGCCCAGGTGCCGGAGCGCGTCGAGTACGAGGACGTCATCACGTACCCGGCGGTGCGGCAGGATCTCGCCTTCGTCGTGAACGAGGAGGTCCTCGCCGGCGACCTAGTCGCTGCGGCGCGCCAGGCTGCGGCCCCGGAGCTGCGCGAGGCTCGGATCTTCGACGTCTACCGCGGCGACCCTATTCCGGCGGGGAAGAAGTCCGTCGCGCTCCATGTGGCCTTCGCCTCGCCCGCGCGGACGCTCTCCGACGACGACGCCCGCGTGCTCCGCGAGCGCATCGTCGCCGCGCTGGCCGAGCAGTTCGGGGCCGAGCTCCGCGCCTGACGTCGGGTGAGACGCGCCCTCGTCTCGCTGCTCGCGGTCGCCGCGCTCGCCCTCGTCGGCGTCGCGGCCGGGCTGGGGGTGCTGTATGCGAGCGCGGATACGAGCACGGTCGGCGAGCTCGAGTTCGCGACCGAGCTGAGGATCCCGCCGCTCCTCGAAGGGCAGGCTGACGGCGACGGTGCGAAGGTCTTCGACCTGCGCTTGCAGACGGGGACGACCGAGCTACTCCCCGGCACGACGACGGAGACGTGGGGCGTCAACGGCCCCTATCTGGGGCCGACGCTCCGGGTCTCGAGCGGCGACCGAGTGCAGATGAACGTCCGGAACGAGCTGCCCGAGCCGACGACGGTGCACTGGCACGGCATGCACCTCCCGGCGGGGGCCGACGGCGGCCCCCACCAGCCGATCGCACCCGGCGGCTCCTGGGCGCCGGCCTGGACGGTCGACCAGCCGGCGGCGACGCTCTGGTACCACCCGCACCCGCATCCGGACAGCGACGAGCAGATCTACCGCGGCGTCGCCGGGATGATCGTCGTCGACGACGCCGACGCTGATCGCCTGCAGATTCCGAGCACGTACGGCGTCGACGACGTCCCCGTCATCCTCCAGGACAAGAACTTCCACGACGACGGCCGGCTCGACGTCTCCAAGCGGTTGATCAGCCCGACCGGGATCCTCGGCGAGGACATCCTCCTCAACGGCACGTACGCGCCCTACTTCGAGGTCGCCGCGGAGCTCACGCGCCTCCGGCTCCTGAACGCCTCGACCGCGCGCGTCTACGAGCTCGGCCTCGGCGACGGGCGGTCCTTCGACCTGATCGCCACCGACGGCGGCCTGCTCGAGGTGCCGATCCGGCTCGAGCGCCTGCCGCTCTCGCCGGGCGAGCGGGCCGAGATCGTCGTCGGCCTCGAGCCGGGTGAGCGGGTCGTCCTCCGGAGCTTCGAGCCGGATCTCGGCACGAACGTCTGGGACGGTCGCTTCGCGGGCGCAGACGACAGCTTCGATCTCCTCGAGCTCCGGGCGAGCGCGAGCCTCCGGCCGTCGGCGCCCCTGCCCGCGCAGCTGGGGCCGCCCCGGCGGGTCGGAACGCCCGTCCCCAGGGCTGACCGGTCCTTCGAGCTGGGCGGCCAAGGATCGATCGACGACCGTGAGTTCGACCCGAACCGCATCGACGTCGAAGCCTCGGCCGGGAGCACCGAGCTCTGGGAGGTCCGAAACGCGTCCGGCACGCCGCACAACTTCCACGTGCACGGCGTCCGGTTCCAGGTCGTCGATTACGCCGGCGGGTCCCCGCCACCGCGCCTGGTCGGCTGGAAGGACACCGTCTACGTCCCGCCGGACGAGACCGTCCGCTTCCTGGTCGAGCTCGGCGACTACGCGGACCCGGAGGTGCCGTACATGTTCCACTGCCACGTCCTGCAGCACCAGGACCGAGGCATGATGGGACAGTTCGTGGTCACCGAGGAGGCAACGCGCTGAACGACACAGGAGAACGGGGGCGGAGGCGTCTCGTCGTCGTCCTCGGCTACTCGAGCGGCCGGGGCGACGGGCTCCATCCCATCTGCGCGGCACGCCTCGCCCACGCGGCCAGGCTCGCCGGCGAGGCCGACGCCGTCCTCCTGTCCGGATCGTCGCGTCGTCGCGGCGCCGTGGCCGAGGCCGAGCTGATGCGCCGCTCCTGGGAGGGCCGCAGCGTCGCGCTCCTGTGCGACCCCGACGCGCGCGTGACGGCCGAGAACGCCGCCAACGCCGCTGCGCACGCGCGCGAGCTGGCCGTGGGCCACGTGCTCGTCGTCACCTCCTGGTGGCATCGCCTGCGCGCGCGCGTGCTCTTCCGCTCCCTGCTGCCCGAGATCCGCGTCGAGGTCGCCGCCGCCAGAACGCCCTGGTCGCCGCGTCTCCTCCTCCGCGAGCTCGCGGTTTTCCCGTTCGTCCCGCTCCAGGTCGCGGTCGCCCGGCGGCGCGCCGCGGCGCTCAGCGCCCGCCGAGGAGACGACGCAGCCGCGTGAGGAAGCTGTCGCGGGGTACGACACGCTCGGCAACGGGCTCCTCGTAGGCCGGCAGCGCCCGGAGCTCGTCCGCCGTCGCATCGACCTCGACGCGCTGTGGCCAGATTCCGCGCACGCGCTCGGCAGGAAGGTAGCGGGGCTTGCCGAGCGTCCCGAGGCTGAGGACGAGCCCGTTGAAGATGTCGGCCTCCGGGTCGCCGGTCACCTCGGCTACGCGCCCCGTCTCCTCGCCGTCGGAGGAGACGACGACCGCGTTGCGCTCGATCGCCTTCCAGGAGACGGGCGGCTCGGTCACACCCAGCGCCCGTCCACGCGCCATACGGGGCCCTGCGTGAACGCGGAGCTCGTATCGGAGAGCACCCGCAGCGCCCGGAGGCTGCCGGTCATGCCCTCATCGTCGAGCCGCTCGAGCGAGCGGCGCGCCATGCCCGGGGCGACGCCGTAGCCCTTGCTGTTGGCGCAGCGGAAGCGGAACGTCGTGGCTCCGCCGTAGCGGGCCGGGTTCACGGGCGCGAGCAGAAGCGCTCCGCGCTCGACGTAGTCGGAGGAGTCGAGCTCCACCTCCGCGTAGAGGTCGGACCAGTCGGACGGCAGGCGGCTGACGAGCGCGTCCCACGATCCGGCCAGGGAGGCGTGGGCGGCAGGGGCCTCCGGCGGCGCCGGTGCCTCCGCCGCGTCCTCGTGCCCCGCGAGGCGGACGCGCCCCCGGATGCCCTCCGTGTCGAGGCGCGCGACGACGCGGCGGACGAGCTCGGGCGTCGGCGCGAGGCCGCTGGTCCCGCCGTGGACGTACACCGTGAACGTCGTACCCGAGCGGCCCGGCGTCGCTGGCGCGAGGATGAGGGCGGCCCGCTCGGCCTCGTCCTCGTCCTCGACGCTCAGCTCGATTCGGGCGCGCTCCCAGCCACGGGGCAGGCCGCGCAGCATCTCCCCGACTCGGTCCGCCAGCGCCATCGGCCCCGAGTTTATGGGCTTTGCTAGCTTGTCGGCGCCGTGGCAACGCTGGAGGAGAAGGGGCAGACCGCGACCGCTGAGCGCCTGAAGGATTTCCTCCGGGAGATGCTCCTGATCCGGCGTTTCGAGGAGAAGGTCGAGGAGCGCTTCCGGGCCGGCGAGCTGCCCGGGTTCCTCCACGTCGCCATCGGGCAGGAGGCCGTCGCGGTGGGCGTCTGCCGGGCGCTCGAGGACGGGGACGTGATCGCCTCGACGCACCGCGCCCACGGCCACACGATCGCCAAGGGAACGCCGCCCAACGAGGTTATGGCCGAGCTGTACGGCAAGGTGGAGGGCTGCAGCCACGGCTACGGCGGCTCGATGCACCTCTACGACATCGAGCGCGGGAACCTGGGCGCCAACGCCGTCGTCGGCGGCGGGCTGCCGGGGATCGTCGGCTCGGCGCTCGCTTTCAAGATGCGCGGCGAGCCGCGAGTCGCCGTCGCCTTCTTCGGCGACGGCGCCACGAACATCGGGACGTTCCACGAGTCCCTCAACCTCGCGAAGCTCTGGACCGTTCCGGCCGTCTTCGTCTGCGAGCACAACCGCTACGCCGAGTCCACGCCGTCGACGCAGCACCTGCCGATCGAGGACATGACGAAGCGCGCCGAGGCGTACGAGATGACGGCGATGACGGTCGACGGCCAGGACGTCGAGGCCGTCTACGACACCGCCAGGAAGGCGCTCAAGCACGCGCGCGACGGCAAGGGCCCGGTCTTCCTCGTCGCCGACTGCGTGCGCCTCTCGGGCCACTACGTCGGCGACCCGCAGGTCTACCGTCCGAAGGAGGAGATCCGCGAGCTGCGCCAGACGCGCGACCCGATCGAGCTCCTCCGCCAACGTGTCGAGCTCTCCGACGACGAGTGGGAGGAGATGGACCGGGAGGCGACGCGCATCGCCGAGGACTCGGTCGAGTTCGCCAAGAAGGGCATGGACCCGAAGCCCGAGGACGCCCTCAAGAACGTGTACGCGTAGTGGCGGAGCTCACGTATAGAGAGGCGATCCGCGACGCCATGAGCGAGGCGATGCGCCGCGACGACGACGTCTTCATCATGGGCGAGGACATCGCCGAGATGGGCGGCTCGATGGGCGTCACGCAGGGCATGCTCGACGAGTTCGGGCCCGACCGCGTCCGCAACACGCCGATCTCGGAGATGGCGATCGTCGGCGCCGGCATCGGCGCGGCGGTCGCCGGGATGCGGCCGATCGTCGAGGTGATGTACCAGGACTTCATGACGCTCGCGATGGAGCAGCTCGTCCAGCAGGCGGCGAAGCACCGCTACATGTCCGGCGGCCAGATCAAGGTGCCGCTGACGATCCGCACACAGGGCGGCGCGGGCTGGTCGCCGGGTGCGCAGCACGCGCAGCAGGTCGAGGCGTGGTTCGTCCACGTCCCCGGGCTCAAGGTCGTGTTCCCCTCGACGCCCGAGGACGTCCGTGGCCTGCTCTGGGCCTCGATCTACGACGACAACCCCGTCGTCTTCTTCGAGCACCGCACGCTCTACGGCCTCAAGGCCGAGGTCCCGGAGGAGATCGACGGCGCCGAGCTCGGCAAGGCGCGGGTGCACCGCGAGGGCGAGGACGTCACCGTGGTCGCGACCGGCCGGCTCGTCCACGAGTCGCTTGCCGCGGCCAAGGAGGCCGAGGAGGCGGGGATCTCCGTCGAGGTCGTCGACCCGCGCACGCTGCTGCCGCTCGACGAGGAGGCGCTCGTTGCCTCGGTGAAGAAGACGAACCGGTGCGTCGTCGCGCACGAGGCGGTGACCCGCATGGGCTTCGGCGCCGAGGTCGCGGCCCTCGTCCAGCACCAGGCCTTCGACTACCTCGATGCCCCCGTCGAGCGGGTCGGCGCGAAGTTCGCCCCCATCCCGTTCGCGCCGGTCATGGAGGAGTACGTCGTCCCGCACGCCGAGGACGTCCTCGCGGCTGTCAAGCGCACGGTGGGCAAGGAGTAGTGCCCCACCGGAAGGAGCAGTAGCGGTGTCGAGCCAGGTCACGCTGCCGCGCCTCGGCCAGGGCATGGAGTCGGGCACGATCGTGCGCTGGCTCAAGTCGGAGGGCGACCGCGTCGAGAAGGGCGAGCCGCTCTACGAGCTCGACACGGAGAAGGTGACCCAGGAGGTCGAGGCCGACGCGAGCGGCGTCCTGCTCAGGATCCTCGCCAAGGAGGGCGAGGAGATCGACGTCGGGAAGGCGGTCGCCGTGATCGGCGAGGAAGGCGAGGAGGTCGCCGAACCGGAGCCCGAGCCGGAGGCAGCGCCCGAACGGGAGGCAGAGCGCGAGCCGGAGATCGCCCCCGAGTCCGACGATGGGCGTCCGGACGAGGTGGAGACCCCTTCGACTCCGGAACCGCAGGTTTCGGAGTCGATCGAAGACGGCGGCCGTGTGAAGGCCTCGCCGCTCGCGCGCCGGATCGCGCGCGAGCGCGGCATCGAGCTCTCCGCGATCAGCGGCACGGGGCCGGAGGGCCGCATCGTCGCCGAGGACGTCGAGCGTGCGGAGAAGGCTCCCGCGCCGGCCGCAGCGCCCGCGGGAGCGCCGGCGCCCCCGCCGGGCGAGGTCGAGTCGATTCCGCTGACCGGGATGCGCAAGACGATCGCGCGCCGCATGACCGAGGCGTGGGAGGCGCCCGCCTTCCAGATCGCGATGACGGCGGACATGACGGCGGCGATCCGCCTCCGCGAGAAGCTCGTCGAGCGGATGGCGGAGGGCGACGCCAAGCCGACCTACTCCGACATCCTCGCGAAGGTCTGCGCCGTCGCGCTCATGCGCCACCGCGCCGTGAACGCGCTCTTCGCCGGCGACGAGATCCAGATTCAGCCGACGGCGAACGTCGGCTTCGCCGTCGCCGTTCCCGACGGGCTGGTCGTCCCGGTGCTGCGGAGCGCCGAGACGAAGACGATCCCGCAGCTCGCTGCCGAGCGCGCCGAGGTCGTCGGGCGCATCCGCGACGGCAAGCTCCGCCAGGAGGACCTCGAGGGCGGCACGTTCACGATCTCGAACCTCGGCATGTACGGCGTCGAACGCTTCGTGGCGGTCTTGAACCCGCCGCAGGCGGCCATCCTCGCGGTGGGCGCGATCGAGGAGCGGGCAGTCGTGAGCGACGGCGAGCTCGCCGCCCGCCCGGTCATGGAGCTGACCCTCACGTGCGACCACCGCTCGGTGGACGGTGCCACGGCGTCCGACTTCCTGCGCACGGTCAAGCAGTTCCTCGAAGAGCCCGGACTCGCCCTCTAGTGGTGCCCCTCCAGGCGCTACGGGCCGCACTTCTGCCCCGCGACGCAGAAGCGGGGCAGCAGCACCTGAAGGGGCACTGATGAGCATCTGGTACCGCGTCAGGGATCTCGAGGCGGCGCGGGCGTTCTACCGGGACAAGCTCGGCTTCGAGGAGGCCTACGTGGACGAGGAGGACCGCTGGGCCCGCCTCGTCCGGGGCGACGCCGAGGTCGCGCTCGCCGAGGGCGAGCCGGAGGACGAGGAGCCGATCCTGACGCTCGACGTGCCCGACCTGAAGGCGGAGGCGGAGCGACTGCGCAGCGCCGGCGTCGAGGTCGGGACCGTGCTCGAGATCCCCAGCACGATCCGGCTGCTCGACGTCTTCGACCTCGACGGCAACCGGCTCCAGCTTTCCCAGGACATCTGATGAAGCGTGCCGTCGTCGTCGGGCCGGGCGAAGGCAGGCGGGTCTACAACGTCGAGTTCCTGGCCACGAGCGAGGACACGCCGCGCTTCAACCTCGGGATCATCACGCTCCAACCGCACCGGGACGGGCCGGAGCTGCACGTCCACGCGGACGAGGACGACTCGTTCTACATCCTCGAGGGTGAGCTGACCTTCGTCGTCGAGGACGACGAGGTCGTGGCCGGGCCGGGCACGTTCGTCCTCGTCCCGCCCGGCATCCGGCACACGTTTGCCAACCGCGGCGAGGCGGTGGTCCGCATGGTGAACGTGCACGCGCCCGCCGGCTTCGACGTCCGCCTCGCAGAGGACTAGCTTCGCGCCGCAAGGTACGGTGTAGGGAGCAACCGTCCCCGAGAACGTGGGAGGGCTTATATGGGTTCGACTTCCAAGAGACGCCAGACGATGGCGAAGATGAACCGGGAGCGGGCGGTCAAGGAGCGCCGCGCGCGGAAGCAGGAGAAGAAGGACGAGAAGAAGCAGGCGGCCGCGCGCGAGGCGGAAGCCGCCGAGGGCATCGTCCCGACGCCGCCCGTCGACGAGTAGACCCGCGGCCCGGGCCGGGTCGCTGTCCCCCATCTCAGGGATCGCCTGACCCCGGCTGCCGGCCGTTCCCCACCGTGAGCCGGATTCAACCCCGGGTCACTGCGGGGGCGGCCCAGGGGCCGCCCTCTGCTTTTCCAGCGCCTCGTCGGGCGCCCGGCCTGCCCGGATAGGATCGCGGTTAGCCACGCGAACCGAACGGAAAGGGCCAGCACATGGAATGTGACGTCGCCGTCCTCGGCGGAGGCCCGGGCGGCTACACCGCGGCGATCAGGGCCGCCCAGCTGGGCGGCAAGAGCGTCTGCGTCGAGAAGGAGGAGCGCCTGGGCGGCACCTGTCTACGCGTCGGGTGCATCCCGACGAAGGCGTGGGTCCAGACGGCCTTCGCCATCAAGGAGGCGGAGGAGACCTTCGACAAGCTCGGCGTCAAGGTCGGTGCGCCCGAGCTCGACTTCGCCAGGGCGAACGAGTGGAAGGACGCGATCGTCGACCAGCTCACGAGCGGCGTCGCCAGCCTCTTCAAGGCCAACGGTGTCGAGTGGGTGAAGGGCAAGGGCGCCTTCAAGGACGCAAACACGCTCGCCGTCCAGGGCGGCGAGGACGTGACCTTCAAGAGCGCGGTCATCGCGACGGGCTCGTATTCGCTGCGTCCTCCGATCGACGGCATCGACTCGGAGCGCTGTGTCGACTCGACCGGGCTCCTCGCCCAGACGGAGGTGCCGAAGCGCATCGTCGTCCTCGGCGGCGGGATCATCGGATGCGAGTTCGCCTCCATCGTCCAGCGCTTCGGGAGCGAGGTCACGATCGTCGAGATGCTGCCGACGCTCATCCCGCAGGAGGACGAGGACGCCGCCAAGGAGCTCTTGAAGCAGTTCAAGAAGCGCGGCATCGCCGTCCACCTCGAGTCGCAGTGCGACCGGATCGAGGACACGGGGGCCGGCCTGAAGGTGGAGTTCGCCGGCCAGGAGGTCGAGTGTGACCTCATGCTGGTCGCCACCGGGCGTGGACCGGTTACCAGGGACATCGGGCTCGAGGCGCTCGGCGTCGACTTCGACCCGAAGAAGGGCATCGCGGCTGACGAGCACCGGCGCACGACCGTCCCGCACGTGTACGCGATCGGCGACTGCGCCGGCTACTGGCAGCTCGCCCACACCGCGTTCCGCGAGGGTGAGGTCGCGGCCGAGAACGCGCTCGGCCACGAGGCCGTCGTGGACAACCGGGCCGTCCCGCGTCCCATCTACACGGATCCGGAGATCGCGGGCGTCGGCCTGACGGAGCGCGAGGCCCGCGAGCAGCACGGCGACGAGGTCCTCGTCGGCACGTTCCCGTTCTCCGTGAACGGACGCGCGATGATGCAGAACGAGACCGTCGGTTGGGTGAAGTCGATCCACGAGTCGCGCTACGGCGAGCTGCTCGGGATCGTCATGGTCGGCCCGCACGTCACCGACCTCGTGGAGGCCGGCGTCGTCGCGCTCGACGCCGAGGCGACGGTCGAGACGGTCGCGGACGGCATGACCGCGCACCCGACGCTCTCGGAGGCGATCAAGGAGGCCGGGCTCGTCGCGCTCGGGCGCGCGATCCATCTCCCGAACAGGAAGCGAGCGGCCGCCAGGGCCTGACGGGCGAGGAAAGGAGGGACATGCTCAGCAAGCGCAAGGCACTCATCGGCTACGGCGTCTACACCATCGGCAAGCCGATCGCGAAGCGACGGCTGAAGAAGAACGCGCCCGAACCGACCAGGAGCACGAAGAAGCTGATCGGCGGGATCGCCGCGGCATCAGCCGCGGCCGGCGCGGCGATCGGCGGAGTGGTCTTCTGGCGCAAGCGGCGCTCGGGGAGCGCGGAGTCGACGGGCTAGACACGACCGACGCAGTCGTCGTCGGAGCCGGCATCGCCGGCTGCGCTGTGGCGCGCGCGCTCGCGGAGGCCGGCGAGAGCGTCCTCGTCGTCGAGCGCGGCGGCATCGGCGCGGGGGCGTCCGGGCGGAACGGCGGCTTCCTCTTCCGCCAGCCGGCCGGCTGGATCAACGACCTCCTCGACGAGGCGGTCGCCTGGTACCGGGCCCTCGAGGAGGAGGGCGAGGTGCCGCTCGACCTGCGCGCCTGGCCGCTGCTCCTGGTCGCCGCCGAGGAGGCAGAGATCGCCCACGCGCGCGCCTACGCGGACGCGGTCGGCGGGGAGGAGGTCGGCCTCCGCGAGGATCCCTGGCTCGCCGACGATCTCGCCGCCGGGTTCCTCGTCGAGGGTTGCTTCACGCTGGACGCGCTCGGCGCGACCTCGGCCGCCGCGGAGGCGGCGCGGAGGGCCGGCGTCCGCTTCGCGCTCGGCTGCGAAGCGAAGCGGATCCTCCTGGCGGGCGGCCGCGTCGCCGGGCTCGCCACCGACGAGGGCATCGCGCGCTGCGGCCGGGTCGTCGTGGCCGCCGGGCCGAGACTGCGCTTCCTCCTCCGGACGGCGGGCGCCGATCTGCCCGTCTCGTCGTCGCGTGGCTGGCTCCTCGAGACGGGCCGGGTGGATCCGCAGCCGCGCTACGCGATCGAGCAGGCCGCCTGGCCCGTTCAGGAGGAGATGGGCCCGCGCTCGGCCGACCCGACGCTCGGGGAGGTCGCCGCGGGCGCGGCCTCCGAGCCGGCGCTCGTCTCGCTCCTCCTGGGCGGCCGGCCGGCGGGCCACTGTCTGATCGGGACGTCGCTGGCGCGCTCGCTCCACGAGGAGCCGGAGGCCCCCGAGACCGTCCGCAGCCTCGCCGAGCGCGCGGTCCGCGTGGCTCCGCACCTGGCCCGCGTGCCCGTGGTCGCCTCGTGGTCCGGCCGGCGGGCGATGACGCCGGACGGCCTGCCCGTCGTGGGGCCGGCGGGCGGGGTCGGCGGGCTCCACGTGCTCGGCGGGCTCTCGTCGATCGGGATGATCACGGCGCCCGGGCTCGCCCGGCGCCTGGCCGCGGGCGACCCCGGGCCGTTCGCGGCGGAGCGGCTCGCGTGATCCGCGCCTTTCGTCCGGAGGACGGCGACGCCCTGGCTGTGCTCCTGCACGAGGACGAGGTGCCCGAGCCGGTCACCGGTGACGGTCTTCGCCACTGGCACACCGGGCAGCCCGAGCGGGCGCAGGCGCGCTCGTGGGTCGCCGTCACGGGCGACGGCCTCGTCGGCTGGGCGCGGGCGCGGCTGCGGTGGTCGACCAGCGTCGAGGGCCTGGGCGAGGTCTGGGTCTTCGTGCATCCCGAGCGGCGGCGGGCCGGGTTGGGCGCCCAGCTCTACGACGAGACGGCCGCCCACCTCGACTCGGTCGGCGGGCGCGTCGTCGAATCGTGGTCGTTTGCGGAGGACGGCCACCGGTTTCTCGTCGCGCGCGGCTTCCGGGCGGAGCGCACGGAGCACGTGCTTCGGCTCGAGCTGGCGAAGGCGGATACGTCCGCGCTCGAGCCTCTGCGGGCGCGCAAGGAGGCCGAGGGCTATCGGCTCGTCCCGCTCGCCCAGGTCGTCGACCGGTCGCGTGACCTCCATGCGCTCGACGCGGCCGCCACTGCCGACGTCCCCCAAATCCACACCGAGGACGACGTGCGCTTCGAGGACTGGGTCGAGGAGGTGCTCGGCGCTCCCCAGCTCTCCCGCGAAGGAAGCTTCGTCGTTCTCGTCGGCGAGCACCCGGTCGCGTATGCATTCATCGAGGTCGACCCGCCCGCTCGTCTGGCGGCCAACGAGATGACGGGGACGAGCTCCGAGCACCGCCGCCGCGGGCTCGCGCGGCTCGCCAAGCTGGCGACGATCGCGTGGGCGCGGGAGCAGGGGCTCGAAGCGATCCTCACGGGGAGCGACTCCGAGAACGTCGGCATGCTCGGCCTGAACCAGAGCCTGGGATACCGGCCCGTGGCGACCGAGCGGGCGTACCTGAAGGACTAAGCTTCGGCCCATGGATCCACTCACTGGGCCGATCGAGGGAGCCGACCATCGCGACGTCGGCGGCGCCTCCGTGGACATCGTCCGTGCGGGAAACGGGCGCGTGAAGCGGGCGGTCTATCCCCCCGGCTTCCGCTGGTCGACGCACATGAAGCCGACCGTCCGGACCGACCTCTGTATGCACGCCCACGTCGGCTTCCTGGCGCGCGGGCACATCCAGGGCGAGTACGGGGACGGCTGCGCGTTCGACTACGTCGCGCCGCAGGTCGTGGCGATCGAGCCGGGCCACGACGCCTGGGTGGTCGGCGAGGAGGAGGCGGTGCTCATCCAATTCGACTCGGAGGAGGGGACGGCCCGCCGCTTCGGCCTCCCCGGCGAGCACGCACACTAGTCCGGGTCCGTGTTCGAATCCCTGACCGAGCTCGTCTCGGGCTCCCCGTGGACCTACGTCTTCCTCTTCGCGATCTCGGCGCTCGACGTCATCATCCCGCTGGTCCCGAGCGAGACCTCGGTCATCCTGGCCGGCGTGCTCGCCTCGAGCGGGGACCTCGAGCTCGTCCTCGTCATCCTCTTCGCGGCCGCGGGCGCGATCGTCGGCGACAACACCGCGTACTGGATCGGGCGCACCGTCGGCCACCGGCTCGTCGATCGCTGGTTCAAGGGCGAGCGCCGCAAACAGGTGGACTGGGCCCACAGACAGGTCCAGGAGCGCGGCGGCTACCTCATCGTCATCGGCCGCTTCATCCCCGGTGGCCGCACGGCGGTCACGCTCTCGTGCGGCATGCTCGAGATGCCGTGGCGCCGCTTCATCGCGTTCGACGTCGCCGCCGGCCTCGTCTGGGGCACGTACGCGGCCATGCTCGGCTACGCCGGCGGCCATACATTCGAGGAGAACCCCCTCTACGGGTTCCTGCTCGCCTTCGCCGTCGCCCTGCTCGTGACGGGGATCGTCGAGCTCTACCGCTGGCTCAGGAGGCGCCGTGTCGTCGCTGAGAGCTGACCTCGAGGCCGCGGCACGCATCGGCGCCGACGAGCGGGGCGGCGTCAGCCGGTTCGCCTGGACGCAAGAGCTGGGGCAGGCGAACGCCTGGCTCATGGAGCGCCTGGCGGAGCTCGGGCTCGCGACCGAGCTCGACCTCGCCGGCAACGTGCTCGGCCGCTGGGAGAGCGGCGAGGGGAAGGCGGTGCTCCTCGGCTCCCATCTCGACACGGTTCCGAACGGCGGGCGCTTCGACGGGGCGCTGGGCGTGCTGGCCGCGCTCGACGTCGTGCGCCGTCTACAAGCCGGCGACGTGGAGCCGCGACGCCCCGTCTGGGTCGCGTCCTTCAACGACGAGGAGGGAGCGCGCTTCCAGACCGGAATGCTCGGGAGCCGCGCCTTCTGCGGGGAGTGCGATCTCGACGACTGGGGCCGCCGCGGGATCTCCGAGGCGATGGCCGAGGCCGGCCACGACTTCGCCCGGCTGACGGAGGCGCGGGGCGTGGATCAGGTCGGCGCCTACCTCGAGCTCCACATCGAGCAGGGGCCCGTCCTCGAGCGGAGCGGCGTCGATCTCGGCGTCGTGACGGCGATCACGGGGATTCTCGGTTTCCGCGCGCGTTTCCTCGGCGAGGCGAACCATGCGGGAACCACGCCGATGGAGCACCGTCGCGACGCGCTTGCCGGCGCCGCCCGGGCCGTCCTCGCCCTCCGAGAAGAGGCCCGTGGCCGCGCCGACATGACCGCCAACGTGGGCGTCATCTCCGCGGCGCCGGGCGGCTTCAACGTCGTGCCGGGCGCGGCCGAGTTCACGATCGACGTGCGCTCGCCGTCTCCCGAGCGCTACGCAGAGCTCGAGCCGTTCGTCCGGGACACGCTCTCGGCGATCGCCGCCGACGAGGGCCTCGAGCTCGAGCTCGCGGAGACGCACCGCAAGCGGCCGGTCGCGCTCGACCCGGGTCTGCAGGATGCGCTCGAGGCCGCCGCCCGCGAGGAGGGGGCGACCACCCTTCGCATGCCGAGTGGGGCAGGCCACGACGCGATGGTGCTGGCGCACCACGTCCCGGCGGCGATGCTCTTCGTGCCGAGCCGGGGCGGCATCAGTCACTCGCCCGAGGAGTTCACGCCGCCGGAGCAGTGCGAGCTGGGCTCGCGCGTCCTGGCGCGGACCGTGCGGAGGCTCGTGGAGTCGGCGTGAGGGACGATCGCCTGGAGGCCGTCCGCGGCGCCCTCGACGCCGCCCGCGAGTCGTGGGCCGGCGACGGCGAGACCTCCCTGGCCGTCGGGATGGACTACGTGCCCGGCGAGCCCGTCGAGGTCTTCGCGCGCAAGCGTGGGCGGCGCTGGGACTTCGGCGACGGCGGTCGGGCGGTGCGGCTCGCGGGGAAGCCGCCCGGCTGGCTCGCAGCGGCGGAGCGACTGGTCGCGGAGGAAGGCATGAACGTCAACCGGGCGGGCCTCGTCTTCGTCCCGGCGTTCGAGCGGTCGTGTCGGGATCTCGCAGCGCTCGCGCTCCGTCTCGGCGACGTCTCGCACGCCGTCCATGCGGAGCTCCTCGAGCTCGACCGAGGCCCCGCTAGCGGCCGCAGCGGCAGACCGGCTCGCCGAGGTAGCGGCGCTCGAGCTTGTGGTTGCAGCTTCCGCACGTCGGCGGCAGGACTTGGGCATAGACGAGTACGCCCCGAGCGACGATCGCCCACGCGAGCATGATGAGGAGCGCGAAGGGAAGTGGGATCTCCCAGGGCATGTCCCTTCTATCGGACGCGCACGGCTCTCCGTTGAGGCCGAGCAACGAAAATCAACCAGAAGGGGGACGCACGGGCCGGCGCCCGTCCGCGGCACTGGAGCCGGTCTACAATGGATTCGTGGGCTGGATCGCGATCGGTCTCCTCGTCGCCACCGTCCTCATCCTTCTGGGGGCGGAGTGGCCCCGGCTCTCGGGCCGGGTGGGCGCCGACGCGTGGGCCGAGCGCTCGCGCCGTCGCCGCAAGGAGAAGCTGACCCTCATCCGCGGCGACGAGGCGGAGGACGACGACTTCAAGAAGAGTGTGGAGCGCGACCTCGCCGACCTCCCCGTGCTCGACGAGCACGAGGACCGCCCGCGCCGGTAGCCGCAGCGCCGGGCTAGACTTTCCCGACCGCGCGGATGTGGCGGAATTGGTAGACGCGCACGGTTCAGGTCCGTGTGGGCGAAAGCCCGTGGAGGTTCAAGTCCTCTCATCCGCATTCGGCTCTAGGAGCGGGATTTCTGGGCTTACGGCCGCCTGCTGGTCCGTGCTCAGTCCGCGACGGGTCGGTCGTAGAACTGCATCATCTTGTAGACGTGACAGCGGCGTGCCCGGCAGGCCATCGCGGCGCCCTAGTGCTCAGCGTGCGGCGCGACCCGCCGACCTCACGGCCGACCACGTCGTACCACTCGCCCTCGGCGGTGATCCGCTCGGCCCACGCTGCGTCCTCTGTCGGCGCTGTAACTCGAGGCGCGGCGCCAAGCCATCCAGGGTCTGGCACGTGTTCAGCCGAGGACGTCGGGACAGGTCTGGCCCTGAACGAAAAGCCTCAAGTTGGGATAGGCGGCCGCGATCATTTCCTGTGACCAGAACTGAGCGACCGTGTCGTAGTGGCACCGTATCGCCGGTCCCCAAAGCTCCTTGGCTCTCGGGAGTTGCACATACTCGCTCTCGAAGAGCCAGGCCAAGTACTCCATGTTGTTCGTAGCCTTGCTCAGCCCACGATCCTCCCTGGCAGAGAGCAGGCCGGTGTTCCAGGACCGAAGGGAGATAGCTAGGGAACTGCTCGAGTCGTTGACGAGCTGATGAAGCTGTGTGAAGACCTGAAGCTCGGTGGCCTTCCGGCTTTCGTTGGTGGCATCCTCGGCCTGCTGAGCCTGCGAATAGGCCTGCCGAGCCTGGAACCCGTTGAAAGCCAATGCGACGACGAGCGAAGCGATCGCTGTGAGCGACGCGATCCCCTGCCAGGGCACTGCCCGCCGCTCGTTCGGCGGGGAACCCGTCAACGTATTGGCTTCCATACCCACTCGACGTCCGGGGCGTGAGCTGTCTTCCTAGGAAGGAGGTCGTCATGAAACGTCGTCGCTGGCCGGGCTCGGTCTCGTGCTCGCGCTCACAGGGGTCGCGATCGCTGCCCTGATCGGCCCGGTGTCATCGGCCGTCGGGTTCTTCTCGCCGCCGTTGAGCCTGGACGTCCGGATCAAGTCGCCCGCCACCCCTAGTTGAGTCTTGGTCAGCTCCGCGAGCCGGATGGCCGCGCCGAACGGCCGCTCGGGCCGCCGTCCCCGGCGGCCCGAGCTCTGCTCCTAGTAGTTGCGCGCCGGGGCGGGTCGGATAGGGCCGCCGTACGGGCGGCTCCACACGCGCGTGACGTCGTAGCCCCACAGGCGCACGAGGTCCCCCGCGGGGCTCGAGGCCTTCGAGTGGCTGTACGTCCAGACCGTTTCC
>JBOHAK010000325.1:0-2665 GCA_050697795.1 Gaiellaceae bacterium | reverse complement strand
CATCACCGCCGATCCCACCACGCCGCTCGGGCTCGGGACGTTCGGCTGGGACGACGAGGGCGCTCCCGCGCGGCGCCAGCCGATCGTCGAGGCCGGCATCCTCACCGGCTACCTCGCCTCCCGCGAGACCTCCGCCCTCATCGGCCGCGAGCTGGGCGGCTCGATGCGCGCCGACAACTGGAGCCGCATGCCGCTCGTCCGCATGACGAACCTCCACCTGGAGCCGGGCACGGGCACCCTGGAGGACCTGTTCGCCGACGTGGACGACGGCCTCTATCTCGCCACGAACAAGAGCTGGTCGATCGACGACAAGCGCCTCAACTTCCAGTTCGGGACGCAGGTCGCCTGGGAGATCAAGAAGGGCAAGCTCGGGCGCATGCTCCGCGACCCGACGTACACGGGCGTCACGCCGGAGTTTTGGGGCCGGCTCGACGCCGTCGCGGGGGCGGAGGCATGGGAGCTCCACGGCCTGACGAACTGCGGCAAGGGCCAGCCCGGCCAGCACGCCCACGTCTCACACGGTACGGCGCCGGCGCGCTTCCGCGACGTCCAGGTGGGCGTGCGCCGATGAGCCACGCCCTCGGGCTGGCCGAGCGGGCCATCAGGGCGGCGGAGGGGGACGAGGCGGACGCCTCCGTCCAGGTCGAGCGCTCGGGCTTCGCACGCTTCGCCGACTCGGCGGTGCACCAGCCGACGCTCATCCGCGACGAGAGCGTGACGGTGAGAGTCGTCCGCGACGGCCGCGTCGGCTGCGCGACGACGAACCGGACCGACGACGAGGGCCTCGCCGCCGCGGCGGCGCGGGCGGGGGAAGCGGCCGACAGCTCGCCCGTCGACCCGGGTTTCCCCGGGCTCCAGGAGCCGGCGCCCCTGCCGGACGCCGAGGGCTACGACGAGGCGACGGCCGCGCTCACGCCCGAGGAGCAGGCCGAGTCGGCGGCCGCCGCGATCGCCGGGGCGCCGGGTTTCGGGCTGTACGGCTACTACACGAGCGCGATCACGGAGCTTGCCGTCGCCTCCACGACCGGCCACTCGGCCGCCCAGGCGATCACCGACGCGAGCGTGCTCACGCTGGCCGCCTCCGACGAGGCGTCCGGCTTCGCCGAGGCGACCTCCTGGCGAGCCGGCGACCTCGACCCGGCGGCGGTCGCCCACGAGGCGGCGGAGAAGGCCGCCCGGACACAGGGCGCCGGCACGGTCGAGCCGGACACCTACCGCGCCGTATTGGAGCCGTACGCGATCTCGGAGCTGCTCTTCTACTTCGGCTTCACCTCGTTGAACGCGCTCGCGCTCCTCGAGGGCCGCAGCTATCTCTCGGGCCGCCTCGGGGAGCGCCTCTTCGACGAGAGCTTCACGCTCTGGGACGACGGTCTCGACCCGCGGGGCTACCCGAAGGCCTTCGACCTCGAGGGCGTGCCGAAGCAGCGGGTGGCGCTCGTCGAGGAGGGCGTGGCGCGCGACGTCGTCTGGGACCGGCGCACGGCGAAGCAGGCGGACGACGGCCACGTCTCGACCGGCCACGGCCTCAGCGCCCCCGCGCAGGGCTTCGGGCCGATCCCGTTCAACCTCTCCATGGCGGGCGGCGACGCGGCCTCGGTGGACGAGCTCGCCGAGCGCGTCGGCGACGGCATCTACGTCACGCGGCTCCACTACCTCGGCGTCGTCGACCCGCGCGAGGGGATCATCACGGGTATGACGCGCAACGGGACCTTCCGCGTCGAGGGCGGCAAGGTGACGAAGCCGCTCGTGAACCTCCGCTTCACGACGTCGTTCCCGGCCCTCGCCGCAGGCCTCCTTGGCCTCACGGAGGCAGTGACGCTCGTGAACCGCAGCGACTTCTACGACGAGCGCTACCCATACGGTACGCTCGTCCCGGCCGTGGCGACAGACGCGTTCACGATCGTCGGCACCGGCTCGGGACCGGGCCTCTGATGAGCGTCCTCGTCCTGCTCGGCACGCGCAAGGGGCTCTTCCTGCTCGAAGGTGACGAGGCCCGGCGCGAATGGGAGCTCGAGGGGCCGTTCCTCACGGGCTGGTCGGTCTTCCACGCCGTGCTCGACACCCGTGACGGGACGATCCACGCGGCCACGAACAACGAGGTCTACGGGGCGACCGTGCACCGCTCCTCCGATCGCGGCGCGGCCTGGACACGCTCCGAGGAGCTCGGCCTCCCCGAGGACAGCGGGTTGACCCTGGAGAAGACATGGCACGTGGAGCCGGGCCGCGACGGCGAGGACGGCCGGCTCTGGCTCGGAGCCGCGCCGGGCGTCCTCTTCGGCACGGACGACGGCGGCGAGAGCTGGGCGCCGGTGGAGGGAATCCTCCGTCACGAGACGCGCGACCGCTGGTTCCCGGGGGCCGGCGGCATGTGCTGCCACTCGATCCAGCTCGATCCGGAGGAACCGGAGCGCATGTATGTCGGCATCTCCGCGGCCGGGGTCTTCCGCACCGACGACGGCGGCGAGAGCTGGACGCCGGCGAACAAGGGCACGGCGGCCGACTTCCTGCCCGAGCCGTGGGTCGAGGTCGGCCAGTGCGTGCACAAGCTGCTCCTGCATCCGGGGCGGGCGGGTCGGCTCTGGCAGCAGAACCACTGCGGCGTCTACCGCACCGACGATCGCGGCGAGAGCTGGGAGCGGCTCGAGGGCAACGGCCTTCCGAGTGG
>JBOHAK010000324.1:0-5731 GCA_050697795.1 Gaiellaceae bacterium | reverse complement strand
AGACGGGCGCCCCTCTATTTCTCGCCGTGCGGGAGCTCGAGCCGCTCGGGGTGGCCGAGCATGGAGAGCTCGGCGATGTCGCGCCGGAAGAAGAGGGACACCGTCCAGTCGGCGACCACGCGCAGCTTGCGCGAGACCAGCGGGAGCTGGAAGAGGTGGTACGTGCGTGTGACGAACCAGCCCGGGAAGCCGCGGAGGCGAAGGCCGAGGACGTCGGCGATTCCCCGGTAGCGGCCGAGCGTCGCGACCTGGCCCAGCATCCGGTAGCGGTATGGCTTGCGCTCGCCGTGCAGGTTCTTAGCCAGCCGTCGCGCCTGGCGGAGGGCGTGCTGGCACGTGGGCGGGTCAGGGTGCTCGGGGGTCGCTTCGTTCGGCACCCGTGCGCAGTCGCCGAGCGCCCAGACGTTCTCGCGCTCGGCCACCTGGAGCGTCGGGCCGACCACGATCCGCCCTTTCTCGTCGAGGGGGAGGGCCAGCTCCCCGAGGAGCGGATGCGCCTTCACGCCCGCCGTCCAGACGAGCGTGTACGTGGGGAGCCGCGTCCCGTCCGAGAGGACCGCCTCCTCCGCATCCACCGACTCGAGCGTGGTCGACACGCGGATGTCGACGCCGCGGGAGGCGAGCTGCTTCGCGGCGTATTCGCCCAGGCGCCGCGGGATCTCCGACAGGATGGACGGCGCGGCGTCCACGAGCACCCAGCGCTGCTCGGCGTCGCGCAGGCTCGGGTAGTAGCGGAGCGCGTCGCGGACCAGGTCGGAGAGCTCGGCGAGGGCCTCGACGCCCGCGTAGCCGGCTCCGACGAAGACGAAGGTGAGATGGGCGGGGACGCGTTCCGGGTCGCCTTCCGCGGCTGCGGCCTCGAGCTCGCGGAGGACGTGGTTGCGAAGGTGGATCGCGTCCGCGAGGCTCTTGAAGCCGAAGGCGTGCTCGGGGAGTCCGGGGATCGGCAGCACGCGCGGAACGGCTCCGAGCGCGACGACGAGGTCGTCGTACTCGAGCTCGGCCGGGTCGCCCTGGACGACGATGTGGACGCGACGCGCCTCCTCGTCGATCGCCGTCGCGTGCCCGAGCAGGAGCTCCGCGTGCGGGCACATCATGCGGAGGGGGACGACGACGTGGCGCGGCTCGAGGGTGCCGGAGGCCGCCTCGGGCAGCATCGGCGTGTAGAGCATGAAGTTCTCCGGGCTCACGATCGTCGCGCCGGCCTTGCCGAGCAGACGGGCGACGTAGCTCCCGGCGAAGCCCCCGCCGAGGACGAGCGTCCCGCCGCGCGCCTTGCGAGTCGTCACCGGGCCAGTCATATCATCGTGCCGTGGCCCAGATCGCCGTGATCGGCAGCGGCGCCGAGTGGGCGCCCGCGGCCGAGGAGGTCGGCCGGCTCCTTGCCGGCCGCGGCTGCGTCGTCGTCTGCGGCGGGCTCGGCGAGGTGATGGAGGCGGCCGCGCGCGGGGCGAAGGAGGCCGGCGGGACGACCGTCGGCATCCTGCCCGGAGAGAGCGTGCGTGACGCCAACTCGTGGATCGACTACCCGGTCGCGACCGGGACCGGCCACGCGCGCAACCTGGCCGTCGTCGCTTCCTGCGAGGCGACGATCGCAGTCGGCGGCCGCTGGGGCACGCTCGCCGAGATCGGCTTCGCGCGCGTGCTGGGGCGACCGGTGGTCGTCCTCGAGCCGGGCTGGGCCGTCGAGGGTGAGGGCGTCGAGCGGGCCGCGACGCCCGCGGAGGCGGTCGAGCTCGCCCTCCGCCTCGCGGGCGTAGGGTGACGTCGTGACGCTCGAGATGAGGACGAAGTGCGAGCGCTGCGGTGCCCGGCTCGCCCCTGACGGCGACGCCTGCATCTGCAGCTACGAGTGCACCTTTTGTCCGGCGTGCGCGGCGTCCATGGAGAGCGTCTGCCCCAACTGCGGCGGCGAGCTCGTCCCCCGCCCCGGCCGGCCCGCGTAGACGTCCCCTCCAGCCGTGGCCTGGTGCCTGGCACCCAGCCACGGTCGGCGTGGACGGGGGTCGGTCGTGAAGACAAGCGGCAGCGAACGCTCGGAAATGGCCGATCCCGAGCCACCTTTGCGCCGGAGGGACGTGTCCAGGTGCCTGGCACCTGGACGTGGCGCGTTCGGTCAGGCGGCGAGCATGCGGCGGAGGAGCGTCAGCGCGCCGTCCTTGTCGAGGAACTCGTTGAGGTTCCCGCACTTCGGCGACTGGACGCAGGAGGGGCAGCCGTCCGCACACGGGCAGCCCGCGAGGAGCCGCTCCGTGTCGCCGACCCAGCCCCCGAGCTCGTCGTAGCCGCGCCTTGCGATGCCGACGCCGCCCGCGTGGCCGTCGTAGACGAAGACCGTCGGGCGCCCCGTCTGGAAGTGGAGGTTCGTCGAGAGCCCCCCGATGTCCCAGCGGTCGCACATGGCCCAGAGCGGGAGGATGGCGATCATCGCGTGCTCAGCGGCGTGGAGCGAGCCGAGGAGCCTCGGCAGCGGCTCGAGCCCATCGAGCTGCGCCTCGGGCACGTACCAGATCGCCTCCGTCTCGAAGGTCGTCGGCGGGAGCTCGAGGGCGACGAGGTCGAGCGTCGCCTGGTCGCGGATCGACTTCTTCTGGTAGGCGACGACCTGCTCGGTGACGCTGACCCGCCCGAAAAAGACGTCCATGCCGAGCTGCCGCGAGCCGAGCTCCTCCTCTTCGATCGCCGTCGTCGTCTCCTTCTTCGCCTGCGTGTAGTAGTCGCCCGTGAACGGCTCCACGAGCGCGGCCCGCGTCGCGAGGTCGAGGCCGAGCACGCGGTAGGAGTCGCCCATGTGCAGGTAGATCGCGCCCTCGTGCACGGTGCCGGGAGCGCGCTCGGCCTCCACGATCCCGAGCACGGTCCCCGTGGCCGCGTCGATCACCGCGACCGACTCCGGGCTCGCCGAGCGGAGCCCCACGCGGGCGGCGGGATAGTCGCGCCCCGCCCACACGATCCCGGCCTTCGTCCGCCGCAGCTCGCCCGTGTCGAGCAGGGCCTCTGCCCGCTCGAGGGCCGCGTCGCCGAGCGTCCCGCGGTCGCGCTCGTCCAGCGGCGCTTCGAAGGCGGCCGCGAGGACGTGGCCGTCGAGGATGCGGGGGTTGGCATGGTCGAGGATCGCCGCTTCGACGCGCCGGTCCATGAGCGCCTCGGGCTCCCGCATGAAGAACTGGTCGAGCGCGTCCTCGCTCGCCACGAGCACCGCCAGGCCCGCGCTGCGCCGGCCGGCGCGCCCCCACTGCTGGCGCAGGCTTGCCACCGTTCCGGGAAACCCGATGGAGAGCGCGCAGTCGAGCAGGCCGATGTCGATGCCGAGCTCGAGCGCGTCAGTGGCTGTAACGCCGAGCAGGTCGCCCTGGACGAGCCGCCGCTCGATCTCGCGCCGCTGGGCCGGCGTGTAGCCCGCGCGGTAGGGCGAGAGGCGCGCCGCCGTCTCCGCGTCGAGGCGGTCGGCGGCGAAACGGTGGACGAGCTCCGCGGCCTTGCGGCTCTTCGCAAAGCAGATCGTGCGCAGGTCGCGGGAGACCAGCTCGGCCAGAAGGCGCGCCCCCTCGCCGAGCGCGCTCGCCCGGAGCTGGAGGGCCTCGTCGAGCACCGGCGGGTTCCAGAAGGCGACCGTGCGCGGCGCGCGGGGAGCGCCGTCGTCTGCGACGACCGTCGCCTCGACGCCGAGCAGGGAGCGTGCGAGCTCGCCGGGGTTGGCGATCGTCGCCGAGGCGAGGAGGAACTGCGGCTCGGCGCCGTAGACCGCGGCCAGCCGCCGCAGTCGACGCAGTACGTTCCCCACGTGGGAGCCGAACACGCCCCGGTAGACGTGCGCCTCGTCCACGACGACGTAGCGCAGGTTCGCGAGGACGTCCCCCCAGCGGTCGTGGTGGGGGAGCACGCCGACGTGGAGCATGTCCGGGTTCGTCATGATGACGTTCGCCCAGGTACGGATCTGCCGCCGCCGCTCGTGCTCCGTGTCGCCGTCGTAGATCGCGGCGCGGAGCCCCGGGAGGCGCAGCTCGCCGAGCGCCCGCGCCTGGTCCTGCGCCAGCGCCTTCGTCGGGTAGAGGTAGAGCGCCCGCACCTTCGGGTCGGCGGCGAGCACGTCGAGCACGGGCAGGTTGAAGGCGAGCGTCTTCCCGCTGGCGGTGCCGGTCGAGACGACGAAGCTCTCCCCGCGCCGCGCCACGGCGAGCGCCTCGGCCTGCTGCGAGTAGAGGCTCTCCACGCCCCGCTCGCGTAGCGCGGCCTCGAGCCCGGGGTGGAGCTCCGGGAGAGGCGCCGAGCGTGCCTCGCGGCCGGGGATCTCGGTCTGGTACGCGAGCTCCTCGCCCTCCAGCAGGCCCTCCCACGTCACGGTCGCCACGCGGCCGATGCTAGCGTTCGCCGCCGTGATCCCCAGGTGTCTCACCATCGCGACCTCGGACTCGGGCGGGGGCGCGGGGATCCAGGCCGACCTGAAGGCGTTCGCCGCGCTCGGCTGCCACGGGATGAGCGCCGTCGTCGCACTGACCGCCCAGAACACCCACTCGGTCACCGCCGTCCACGAGGCGCCGCCCGCCTTCGCGCGCGCCCAGCTCGAAGCGGTCTTCGACGACATCGGGGTCGACGCCGCGAAGACGGGGATGCTCTTCAGCGTGCGGATCATCGAGGCCGTCGCGGACTTCCTCACGGAGCAGCCGGTCCCGCTCGTCGTCGACCCGGTGATGGTCGCCGCCTCCGGCGCGAAGCTCCTCCAGGACGACGCCGTCTCCGTCCTCGTCGGCGAGCTGTTCCCCCTGGCCACCGTCGTGACGCCGAACCTCCACGAGGCCTGCGAGCTGGCGCGCGTGCCTTATGCCGAGGACGCAGACCGCCGGGAGCTCGCCGAGGCCGTTCACGGCCTGGGCGCGCCGGCCGTCGTCGTCACCGGCGGCCACGGCGAGGAGCCGGTGGACTGGCTCTTCGACGGCGAGCGCCACGTCCCCATCCCGGTCGAGCGCTACGGCGACGAGGCCACGCACGGCGCCGGCTGCACGCATTCGGCGAGCCTCGCGGGCCTGCTCGCCTGGGGCGAGAGCCTCGAGGACGCCGCCCGGGGCGCCGCCGCGATCGCGTCGGACGCCGTCCGCAACGGCCTGGCCGGGCTGGGCGCCGGCTCCGGGCCCGTCGACGTCCTCCGGCTTGGGGATCGGGAAGCTCGGGGAGTTCGGGCTCCTCGCTGAGCTCGAGCGGCGCGGTCTCGCGGGCGGGCTGGACGCCGAGGGCGCCGTGCTCGCGGGCGGCGTGGTCGTCACGCAGGACACGCTCGTCGAGGGTGTCCACTTCCGGCGCGACTGGACGTCGTGGCGCGACCTCGGCTGGAAGGCCGCCGCAGTCAACCTGAGCGACCTGGCGGCGCTCGGCGCGGAGCCCGAGGCGCTCCTCGTCGGCCTCGCGCTTCCCCCCGAGACCGAGCCGGAGGCGGTCGTCGAGCTCTACGAGGGCCTCGCCGAGCCGGGCGTGCCCGTGACCGGCGGCGACACGACGCGCGCCGAGCAGCTCGTGCTCGCCGTGACCGCCGTCGGCAGGAGCGACCGCGTCCCCGGCCGCGCCGGAGCGCTCCCCGGCGACCTGCTCGTCGTCACCGGCCCGCTGGGCGGCGCCGCGGCAGGGCTGCAGGCCCTTCGCGACGGCCTCGACGGCTTCGAGGAGCTCGTCGCGCGCCACCGCCGCCCGCCGCTCCGCCTCGAGGAGGGTCGACGCCTCGCCCGCGTCGCCCATGCCC